>NZ_JBEXLP010000040.1:0-66330 GCF_040610035.1 Streptomyces sp. NPDC004542 | reverse complement strand
CCCCGCCGGGCGTCCCCGCCCGCGGCGGTCTCACCGCGGCCCAGGTGCGCGGCATGACCGCCCCGGGCCCCGCCGCCGGCCTGTCCCCCGCCCCGCCGACCGGCTGGCCCAACGCGCAGAGCTGGCCGAACGCGGCCGGTATGGGGCAGGTGGGATGACCGGCCGTCCGGCGGACCGCCCACCGCCGCTCCTGTCTGGCAGCCTTGGCCCACAGCAGTCTTGACGTCCCGTCACTTTGCCGAACTGACAGCTCGTCGACAGCATCGCTCCCTATGGTGCCGTGTTCATGACAGACAACACACCGCACACTCAGAAGGCCGGCTCCGAAGACCGCCCGGTCGGGCGCCGCACCGTGTTGATCGCCACCGGGACGACGGCGGCGGCCCTGGCCGTAGGTGCCGCCGCCGCCCCCGGATCCGTCACCGCCGCCGGGACGCCGGACACCGCTCCGGTCGCCGCCGCGGCCGTCTGCAC
The DNA here is from genome assembly GCF_040610035.1 of Streptomyces sp. NPDC004542. Lineage (NCBI taxonomy): Bacteria > Bacillati > Actinomycetota > Actinomycetes > Kitasatosporales > Streptomycetaceae > Streptomyces > Streptomyces sp. NPDC004542. Next base: position 65,856 of record NZ_JBEXLP010000040.1, on the reverse strand, counting down.
CCTCACGAAGGAGATGACCGAAGGCCCCTACTACCTCGACGGAGCGCTGGTCCGCTCCGACATCACCGAAGGCAAGGCGGGCATCCCGCTCAAGCTCGCCCTGACCGTCGTCAACTCGGCCTGCACCCCCGTCGCCAACGCGCTGGTGGAGATCTGGCACGCCGACGCGCTCGGCGAGTACTCCGGCTACGTCGGCAGCAACGGCCACAACGAGCCGGACGACCGCACGTTCCTGCGCGGCGGCGTCCTCACCGGCTCCGACGGCGTCGCCAAGCTGACGACGATCTACCCGGGCTGGTACCGCGGCCGCTGCATCCACATCCACGTCAAGGTGCACACGGGCGTCACCCTGACCTCCGACGGATCGTTCACCGGCGGCCGGACCGTCCACACCGGTCAGCTGTTCTTCAACGAGACGATCACGACCGCGGTCGCGAAGGTCTCCCCGTACTCGGCCAACACGGTCACCCGCACCACCCTCTCCCAGGACGGCATCTACGACGGCGGGGGCGCCTCGTCCGGCCTCCTCACCCTCACCGCCCTGGGCAGCTCGGCCTCCTCCGGGTACTCCGGCACGCTCACCCTGGGCGTCTCGAGCTGACCCCGCGCACGACGAACCCGGCCCGTCCGGCCTCGCCGGACGGGCCGGGTTCCCCGGGTCACGAGGCCGGGCAGGCCTTCCACGCCATGTGGTACGTCGTGCTGATCTCCCCGTCGGTCGAGTCCATGGTCATGAAGCTGACCTTGCCGGGCGACGTCGTCCCCGCGTTGACGCGGATCTCGGTGTTGATGTTGAAGTTGCGCAGCACGCCGCAGGGGGCGTACACCAGCTGGGCCACGTCGGTGCTGTCCGTGGCCTGCCAGTCGTCGTTGTACGGGCCGCTGAACGGGTGGCTCTTGGCCACGGTGTCCGGCTGACCCTGGAAGTAGTACGAGGCCTTCTGCGTGGCGGTCGCACCGGGCTGGAGCGAGGCGAAGCCGCGGTAGTCGGCGCTGGCGATGGCGTAGGTGAAGCCCTGCGGAACGTGGACGATCAGGTTGAGCTGGCAGTTCTTGCGGAACGCCGTGGGGTCGGAGTCGCCGCCGGCCTGGGCGAGGTAGTCGCTGTAGGTCACGGTGAAGGCCGTGTTGTCCGGCGAGACGGCGACGGCGGCCGTGCCCTGGGGACAGCCGGACCCGTTCACCGTGGCGACATCGATGACGATCTTGTCCGGGGGCGGGTTGTCGACCACCGGGGACTCGGCGTGCGCGGGTACCGCGCTGGTCAGGAGCGCGGCTACCGCGCCGCTCAGGAGCAGGCCACGAGCCATGGTTTCTCCCTGTTCTCGAGTGGGGGGTGGGTCGCTCCGGCCACTGGAGAAACTGTGAGAGACGTGTGAAGGCCGGAGGCGTTCGCATCGTAGGAAAGCGCCACCGGGGCCGGGCAGGTTCAACTCCGGCCATTCACAACGGGAATTTCACGCGGCGACAGGCTGCGGCTGCCGCTTGGCGCCTTCCGCCCCGGGGCCGGCGAGCACGGCCGGCATCCGGGACGGCACGGTCGCCGCGGTGCACGCGCCCACGGCGCCCGGCCCGCCGGTCCGGGCCACGACCCGCCGGCCACGGCGACGCCGGGGGCCGGCCTGCGCGGAGGCCGGGATCCCGGTCAGGACGCCCGCCGGGAGCAGGTCACGGGTTCTCCCACGCCGCCGGCTCCTCCGCCAGCCTGCGCACCGGCTCCGGCAGCGCGTCCGCGGCGAGGTCGGCGATCGTGACGCCCTCCAGGATGCGGCGCACATTGGCGCGCAGCGCGATCCACAGGGGCAGCAGCGGCTGGGCGGTGCCGGTGTAGGCGAGCCCGGTGGGCCGCTCGCCCCGGACCGAGACGATCGGGCCGTCCACCGCGCGGATGACGTCCGCCACGGTGATCGCCGAGGCTTCCCGGGCCAGCCGGTATCCGCCGCCCCCGCCACGCCGGCTCCCGACGATCCCGGCGCGCCGCAGGTCCCCGAGGATGCCCTCCAGGAACTTGTGCGGGATGTCCTGCACGGCAGCGATTTCCTCTGCTTTCACCGGGCCGTCACCCTCCCGTACGGCAAGCTCCAGTGCCGCCCGTACCGCGTAATCCGCCCGTGCCGAGATCCTCATGCGTCCATTGTGGGGCGTGGGCCCATGGAGAATGGCCGGACCCGGTCCCCGTAAGATCGCCCGGAGGGTCCCTTGGCGCTCAGCAGACGTACCTTCAGTGCCCTCGCCGGCTCCGCCGCGCTCGGCCTCGCCCTGGGCGGCAGCGGCGGCCCCGGGGCGCCCTCGGCGTACGCGGCGCGCGGTGTGCCGACCGGCCCGGCGCCCGGGCCGCCCGGCGCGGACGGGCGGCGGCACACCGTCGGCCACGACGCCTACTCGCTCGTCGTCGACGGCAGCCGGCTGGTGCTGTGGTCCGGCGAGATGCACCCCTTCCGGCTGCCCAGCCCGTCCCTGTGGCGCGACGTGCTGCAGAAGATGCGCGCGCACGGCTACAACGCGGTCAGCGTCTACGTGGCGTGGAACTACCACTCGCCGGCCCCGGGGACGTACGACTTCACGGGCGTCCGCGACCTGGACCTGTTCCTGCGCACGGCCACCGAGACCGGGCTGTACGTGATCCTGCGCCCGGGGCCGTACATCAACGCCGAGATCGACGGCGGCGGCTTCCCCGGCTGGCTGACGGCGACCGGGGGCACGGCCCGCACCGACGACCCGGCGTACCTGGAGCACGTCGACGCGTGGCTGACCGCGGTGAACCGGATCGCGCGCCGGCACCTGTTCACCCGGGGCACCGGCACGGTCCTGCTGTACCAGATCGAGAACGAGTACGACGCCCACGTCGACGAGCCGGCCGGCCGGAACTACATGTCCCACCTGTACCGGAAGGTGCGGGCGGACGGGATCGACGTACCCCTCTTCCACAACGACAAGGGGCGCAACGGCTACTGGATCCCCGGTTCGTTCGACACCGGCGGCGAGAAGGGGCAGTGGCTGTACGGCTTCGACGGGTACCCGTCCCCGTCGAAGGTGCCGCCGGACTGGGGGCACTTCGGTCCGGGCGGGCTGAGGGGCGGGGCCACCGCGAGTCCGCGGACGCCCGGGTTCATGCCCGAGTTCGGCGGCGGCTGGTTCGATCCGTGGGGCGGGGCCTGGTTCGACGGCAAGGGGTACGCCGAGTCGCGGCGCACCCGGGACGCGGCGTACGAGCGGCGCTTCTACCTGACCAACCTGGCCAACGGCATCACCCTGCACAACGTGTACATGACCTTCGGGGGCACCTCGTGGGGCTGGCTGCCCGCGCCGGTGGTGTACACGTCGTACGACTACGGCGCCGCGATCGACGAGGGCCGCAACGTCACCGGCAAGATCGTGCCGATGCACCAGATCGGGCACATGCTGCAGCGCGTGCCCGACTTCGCCAAGCTGGACCGGGCGGCGGACGTCAAGGCGGCCGGGCTGAAGGTCTACCACCTCACCAACCCGGACACCGGCGCCCATGTGTACGTGGCCCGCAACGACGGCGCCGAGGAGGTCACCAGCACGCTGCCGACCGACGCGGGCGAGCTGAAGATCACCGTCCCGGCCCGGGACGCCCGGATCCTGACGACCGGACTCGGCCTCGGGCACCGGAAGCTGAAGTACTGCACCGCCCAGCCGATGCTGCGGCTGACCGCCGGCCGGCAGGACATCGCCCTGTTCACCGGCCGCCACGGCGAGATGGCGCACCTGGTCCTCGAGTGCCCGAGCGAGCCGTACGTCACCCGGCTGGACGCCGAGGCGGCCTGGTCGTACGACGGCGAGGAACTGCACGTGACCGCGCCCCTCGGCCTCGGCGGTCTGACCCGGGTGCTGGTGGAACGCGGCGAGAGCGAGACACCGCTGCTGCTGCTCTTCGCCGACGAGGCGTCCTCGGTACGGCTGTTCCCGTACGACACGCCGTCCGGCACCCTGCTGGTCTACGGGCCCGCGCTGCTGCGCCACGCCGAGCTGCGCGGCTCCACCGTCCACCTCACCGGGGACACCGTCGGGGAGACCGGGCTGGAGGTGTGGGGGCCGCGCGGGATCGAGCACGTGACGTGGAACGGGCGGCCGGTGCCCACCCGGGTCGCGATGTCCGGGAGCCTGGTGGCCGGGACGCTGCTGCCCGGGGTACCGGAGGTGCGGCTGCCCGAGCTGGGCGGCTGGCGGATGCGCACGGAGAACCCGGAGGCCACTCCCGCCTTCGACGACTCGACGTGGCGGGCCGCCGACCTGACCGCGTCGGCCGGCACCACGCCGGTGCCGAAGGGGCAGCCGGTCCTCTTCGCCGACGACTACGGCTTCCACTACGGCGACGTCTGGTACCGGGGCACGTTCACCGGCTCCGCCGGCCTCGAGGAGGTCTCGCTCGCCTACAGCACCGGCACCCAGGGCCTGCTGATGGCCTGGCTGGACGGGGAGCCGCTGGGCACGCACCGCATGCCGGTGCCGACCAGGGACACGGTCCGGCAGGGCAGCTGGGCGGACACGGCCGTCTTCCCGGTACGGGAGGAGCTGCGCGGGCCCGGCCGGCACGTGCTCTCCGTCCTGGTGCGGCGCATGCAGCACGACCAGGACGGCAAGGGGCTCGACACCCACAAGGTGGCGCGCGGCCTGACCGCGGTCGCCTTCGAGGGCGGCACCCCGAAGGTGAGCTGGCGCATCCAGGGCGAGGCCGCGCCCGATCCGGTGCGCGGGCCGCAGAACAACGGCGGCCTGTACGGGGAGCGGGAGGGCTGGCACCTGCCCGGCTTCGCCGACCGGGACTGGGAGGCCGTGGACTTCCCGCGAGCCGAGCGCCGACAGGGCGTGACCTGGTACCGGACCACGTTCCGGCCGGCCGTGCCCGCGGGCATCGACGCCTCGGTGGGGCTGGTCCTGGAGGACGACCCGTACCGGGCCTACCGCGTCCAGCTGTTCCTCAACGGCTGGAACATGGGCCAGTACATCAACAACGTGGGCCCGCAGCACACCTTCGTCCTGCCGAACGGCATCCTGCGCACCCGGGGCACCAACACCCTGGCCCTGGCCGTCCTGTCCGAGTTCACCTCGCTGTCGGGCCCGGGCAAGGTGCGGCTGACCCTGCTGGGCAGCGCGGCCGGAGGAGTACCGGTGACCCCGGTGGCCTCCCCCGGCCGTTAGGTAGGGCGTGTTGCGAAAGTCCCGCCTGCCCCGCGATCCGGGCGGACGACGGGACTTTCGAAACACGCCCAGCGCCCGCCGGCTCCTACGCCAGGCGGATCACGTTCCAGGACAGCGGCTCCAGTACGGCGGTGAGCGTGCCGTCCTCCAGGGCGGTGCCCTCGGCCGGGTGCGGGGCGACCCGCTCGGGCGCGTCGAGCGTGTTGCGGGCGTCGGGGTCGGCGTCCGCGAGCACGCTGTGCTCGACGACCGAGGTGAGGTCGAGGCCGTTCAGGGCCACCTCGAGGGGCAGCGTCCGGGTGCGGTCGCGGTTGACGGCGAAGACGGTGACCGTGCCCTCCTCGGCGCGGACGGCGGTGGCGTGCAGCAGGTCCGTCTCGCCGTACTTCCGCGTCCCGTACGTCGGTGAGTCCACCCGCACGTCCAGGACCTGCCCGCGCCCGTACTTCGCGGCCTGCGCGAACGGGAAGAACGTCGTCTGCCGCCAGGCCGGGCCGCCCGGCTCGGTCATGATCGGGGCGATGACGTTGACCAGCTGGGCGAGGCAGGCGACGGTGACGCGGTCGGCGTGCCGGAGCAGGGCGATGAGCAGCGAGCCGAAGACCACCGCGTCCAGGACGCTGTAGTTGTCCTCCAGCAGACGGGGCGCCTCGGGCCAGTCCCGCTGGTCGATGCCGCGGGCGTGCTCCTCCCAGCGGGAGAGGTACCAGACGTTCCACTCGTCGAAGGAGAGGTTGATCTTCTTCTTGGACTTCAGGCGGGCGCCGACGTGGTCGCAGGTGGCGACCACGTTCTCGATGAAGGACTCCATGTCGACGGCGGAGGCGAGGAAGGAGTCGACGTCGCCGTCGAGCGGCTCGTAGTAGGCGTGCAGGGAGATGAAGTCGACCAGGTCGTAGGCTTCCTCGAGGACCGTCGCCTCCCACTTCGCGAAGGTGGGCATGGACTGGCTGGAGGAGCCGCAGGCGACCAGTTCGACGGACGGGTCGATCTGGCGCATGGCGCGGGCGGTCTCGGCGGCCAGGCGGCCGTACTCCTCGGCGGTCTTGTGGCCGGTCTGCCAGGGGCCGTCCATCTCGTTGCCGAGGCACCACAGCCGGATGCCGAAGGGGTCCTTGTCGCCGTGGGCGATCCGCCGGTCGGACAGCGCCGTCCCGGACGGGTGGTTGGCGTACTCCTGGAGTTCGAGCGCTTCGGCCACGCCACGGGTGCCGAGGTTGACGGCCATCATGGGCTCGGCCTGCGGGCCGACCTTCCTGAGGAACGCGATGTACTCGGAGAGCCCGAAGCGGTTGGTCTCGGTGGAGTGCCAGGCGAGGTCCAGGCGGCGGGGGCGGTCCTCGACCGGGCCCACCGAGTCCTCCCACTGGTAGCCGGAGACGAAGTTGCCGCCGGGGTAGCGGATGGTGGTGACCCCGAGCTCGCGGACCAGGTCCAGGACGTCGGTACGCAGGCCCGCCTCGTCGGCCGAGGGGTGGCCCGGCTCGTGGATGCCCGTGTAGACGCAGCGGCCGAGGTGTTCGACGAAGGATCCGAAGAGACGGGGACTGACCTCGCCGACGGTGAAGGCGGGATCGAGGGTGAAACGGGCGGTGCGCTTGCTCATGGGGTCCTTTCGGAGGATCGGTGTCGGGTAGGGAGGGGCAGGCCGGCCCGCGTCCGGCCAGGTCCGCCCGGGCCCGCCGCCGGCGCCGCGGCGGTGGCGGTCCGGCCGGTCCCGGCGGTACACCCGCTCGCCGCCCGGGCCGGCGGGGCGGCCCGGGCAGGCGGGGCCGAGACCACGGCCGCCACTGCCGGTGCACGGCCCGGTCACCGGGGCGGGCCGGCGCGGAACCGGCCGGCGGCGGTCACTGGCCGGCGAGGCCGGTGTGCGCGACACCCGCCACGATCTGGCGCTGGAAGAAGACGAAGACGACGATCAGCGGCAGGCCGGCCATGAGGCCGCCGGCCATGAGCTGGGCCCACTGGATGCCGTAGGAGTTCATGACGGTCGCGATGCCGTTCGGCATGGTCATCAGGTCGGGGTTGTTGGTCACCATGTAGGGCCACAGGAAGTTGTTCCACGAGGCGATGAAGGTGAAGATGCCGACCGCCGCGAGGGAGGGACGCGAGAGCGGGAGCACGATGGTGAAGAAGACCCGCCAGCGGCCGGCTCCGTCGATGAAGGCCGCCTCCTCCAGCTCGTGCGGGATGCCCTGGAAGAACTTGTACAGGATGTAGACCATGGCGGCGGGCGCGCACTGCGGCAGGATCATGCCCCAGTAGGTGTCGACCATGCCCATCTGCCGGACGGTGGTGAACAGGGGCACGCCGAGGACGGCGGGCGAGACCATCAGGCCGGTCATGACGAGGCCCAGCAGGACGCCCTTGCCGCGGAACTCGGTGCGGGCGAAGCCGTATCCGGCGAGTGCGGCGACCAGCAGCACGACGGTGGTGACGCAGACGGAGACGACGAGGGAGTTCACGAACCAGTCGGTGATGTTGCCGGTCTCGAAGATCGCCTTCCAGGCCTGCCCGGTCCAGTCCTTCGGCAGCCAGTGCGGCGGCACCTCGACGGCCTCGGTCTCGGACTTCCACGCGGTGAACAGCGCCCAGACCAGCGGCGACAGCATCACCGCGGAGACGGCCACGCCGAGCAGGGTGAGCACGACCTGGCCGGGTGTCCAGGCGCTGCGGGGCTTGCCGCGTACCGGTGCGGCCGTCTGTGCGGCGGTGGTCATCGGCCGCCCTCCTCACGGTTGCGCAGCAGCCACATCCGGGCGAGGGCGACGGCCGCGATGAGCACGAAGAAGATGATGGAGATCGCGGAGGCGTAGCCCACGCGGTAGCTGGTGAAGCCCTGTTCGAGGGTGTACTGCACGAAGGTGCGGGTGCTGCCCTCGGGTCCGGTGCCGAAGTCCGTCATCACGACGGCCTGGTCGAAGACCTGGAGCGAGGCCAGGATCTGCAGGGCGACGACGAGCCCGGTGATGTTGCGCAGCATCGGCAGCGTGATGTGGACCGTGCGGTGCCAGCCGCCCGCGCCGTCCAGCCGGGCGGCCTCGTAGAGGTGGGCGGGGATGCCCTGGAGCGCGGCGAGGTAGAGCAGGAAGCTGAAGCCGACCGTCCACCACAGGGTGCAGATGACGATGGCGAGCATGGCATACGACTTGTCGGTGAGCCACGGCGTCTCGATGCCGAAGACGTAGTTGATCATGCCGGTGCCGGGGTTGAACAGCCACTGCCACAGGTTGCCCGCGACCGTGGACGGCAGCAGGAACGGCATGAAGAAGCACAGCCGCCACAGCCACTTCCCGCGCTCGATGTGGTGGGCCAGCATGGCCAGGAGGAAGGCGAGGACCGTGAGGCCGGGCACGACCAGCAGCGTGAAGAAGGCGCTGTGGCCGAGCGCGTCCCACATCAGCGGGTCGTGCAGGGCCTCGCGGTAGTTGCCGAGGCCGATGAAGTGGGTGTCCGCGCCCGAGATGTTGGCGTCCGTGAGACTGAGGTAGAGGCCCCGCAGCAGTGGCCAGACCACGAAGAGCGCGAACAGCGCCAGGAACGGGGCGACGAACCAGCCGCCGTGCTGCAGTCCCTGCCCGCGGCGGACGGCGGTGCCGCCCGCGACGGCCCTGGCGCGCGCCGGGCGGACGACGGTCTCGGCACTGGTCGTCGTCATGCGACCGCACCTCCCTGCGCGGCGGTCCTGCCGTCCATGGGGTTCTTCATGGCGAGCAGCTCGGCGAGTGTGCTCCTCATCCGGTGGGCGACGGCGTCCGGCCGGGCGGAGCCGGTGGTGGAGGAGACGACGATCGGGCCGATCCGCTGGGCGAGGATGCCGGTGGACCCGGCGAACCACACCTTCGGCTCGTTGGCCTGGTGGTTCATCGCCGAGACGTACTCGTTCTGCGGCTCCAGCCTCCGGTACGCGGCCGTGGACAGGGTCGGCGTGTACGCCGGGATGTGTCCGCCGGCCGCCCATTGCAGGGCGTGCTTGACGATGTAGGCGGCGAGCCGGTGGGCGGCCTCGTTCGCGGCGCCGCCGCGGTCAGCCTGGCGCGGCAGGACGAAGGAGTGCGACTCGGCGTGGGTGGCCGGCCGGCCGAAGACGGGTGGCAGCGGGACCGCGCCGTAGTCGATCCCGGCGCTGTCGAAGACGGGCACCGACCAGTTGCCCTCCCAGGCGAAGGGGGCGCCGTTGACGAACTGTTCGGCGCCCGCGGTGCCGCCGAAGGCGGGGTTGGCGTAGCCGTCGGTGAGGTGCCGGCGCAGGAACTCCAGGACCTGGGTCGCCTTGTCGGTGTCGAAGGTGACCCGGGTCCTGGCGTCGTCGAACCAGGTGCCGCCGAGCTGGGTGTAGAAGGCGACGAAGAACCACCACTGGACGTTCTGGTCGCTGTGCCACATGCCGATGGTCTGCAGGCCCTTCTTGGTGGCCTTCCTGGCCTCCTTGAGGACGTCGAACCACTCCTCGGTGGAGGTGATGGGCACCATCCTGCCGTCGTCGCCGAGCAGGCCCGCCCGCTTCAGTACGTCCTTGCGGTAGTAGCAGAGCTGGACGTGGATGTCGAGCGGCAGGGCGTAGAGCGTGCCGTCGATGACCGCCCGCTTCCACAGCGCGGGGTTGAAGTCCTCCTTCCGCACACCGTACTTGGCGAGCAGGTCCAGGTCCCAGGGGTCCAGCAGGCGGCCGGGCGAGAAGCCGGCGACCCGCCCCAGGTGCATGACCCCGAGTTCCGGGGCGCGGCCGCCCGCCGCGGCCATGGCGAGCTTGGTGTAGAAGGGGCTGCCCCACTGGAGGGTCGAGTCCTTCACGTCGATGCCGGGATGCGCCTTACGGAAGGCATCCAGTATGGCGATCATGTTGTAACCGTCGCCGCCGCTGAAGAGGTTCCAGTACCGCACCCGGGTCCGCGTGCCTGCGGCGAGCGCGTCGGCGCCCGTGCCGAGGGCCGCGAAGCCGAAGCTGCCCACGACCGCCGAGCCGCCGGCGGCGGCGAGAAGTTGCCTGCGGTTCAGGCCAGGTTGTCCCATACCCCGCCCTAACTGTTCGATATGTCGAATAGCGCTCGTAACTTCGAACGGACCGTAAAATCGAAGCGCGCCCGCGTCAATGGGTCCGGCAGGAACTCACCACGTCGACTTCCGGTCGTTCCCGGTTGAACTACGGTCGCGCGAGCGCATGACGCGGACACATCCGAACGCGTAATCTCGGACGGGCCACCGTCCGTCGGCGAGGAGGGGGAGCGATGGACATCGCGGGCGTGCTCCGGCGCTTCCGGCCCCGTTCGGCGATGCGCGGCCTCGCCGCCGACCTCGCCCGCGCGGTCCGCGAACGGCCGCACGCCCCTTCCGGCGTGCGCGAGTTGTGCCAGGTGCTGTGCGAGGTGATGAGCGCGCGGCGCTCCGGGCGGCCCGTCGAGCTGCGCTTCGAGCGCTTCCCCGACGAGATCGAGGTCACCGGCCTGTGGGTGGAGTTCCAGGACTTCGACCTGGTCATCGTGGAGGAACGGGCCGAGGCGGTGCAGCAACTGGTCATCCTGGGGCACGAGTTGTGGCACATGCACGCCGGACACCGGCACCACCACCGGGTGGGCGCGGCGGCGGCCCGCGCCCTGGCCGACGGGCCGGGCTGGCGCGACGTCGCCCTCACGGTCGCGGCCCGCAACGGCTCCCGGGAGGCCGACGAGGCCGAGGCCGACGACTTCGGGCACCGGCTGGCGGCCCTCTTCCGCCCCTACCTCTCCGGCAGGGGCCCGAGCACCCCGGTCGACCCCGTCCAGCGCACCCTGGGCTACCGGGGGCACGGAGGAACCGCCCGGTGACCCTGCTGGCCCTGGACCCCTCCGGACTCCTGGGGGAGCTGTACATCTCCTTCTGGATCCCCACCGCGGTGCTCACCGCCGCCCTGGTGATCAAACTGCCCACGATCATCCGGCTGTGGCGGGACCCGCTGCTGCGCGCGGTCGGCGGACTGCTGCTGCTCGCCTGCGCGGTGTTCGTGTTCTGCACGCCGTCGACGATCGCCCGGGTCAACCGGCTGGTGGGCGTGCCCAACATCTCGGCGCCCTGGTGCTACTCGCTGCTCACCGCGTTCTGCGGCTCCTGCCTGCTGCTGATCATCGCCTGGCGCAACGGGCTGTCCGACCGCACGGCGGAGACCCGGCGCGCGATGCGCTGGGTCATCTGCGTCTACTCGGGGGTGATCGTCGCGCTGTGGGTGCTGTTCGCGCTCGCCGACGCGCCCGTGGAGCGGCTGCGGGACCTGGACACGTACTACGCCAACACCCCCTTCATGCGCGAGGAGATCCTGCTCTACCTCGTCGCGCACGCCGTGGCCTGCGTGATCACGTCCAAGCTCATCTGGAACTGGGCCCGCGCCGACGGCCTCGACGCCTGGCTGCGCTGGGGCCTGAGGTCGCTGGGCGCCGGCTACGTGACGAACCTGGTCTTCGACAGCTCCAAGCTGATCGCCGTCACCGCCCGCTGGACCGGTCACGACCTGGACTGGCTGAGCACCAACCTGGCCCCGCCCGTCGCCGCCCTGTCCGCCATCCTGATCGCGGTCGGCTTCATCCTGCCGCACGCCGGCCAGTACCTGCACGACCGCTGGCGGGTCCGGCTCGCCCACCGCGAACTGCGGCCGCTGTACCAGCTGATGCGGACCGTGAGCGGCGAGGGCGTGCCCTTCGTGCTGCGCGCCACGCCCGAGCTGCGGCTGACCCGCCGGGAGACGTTCATCCGGGACGCGCTGCTGTCGCTGGCCCGGCGCGTCGACACCGACCTCGGCAGACGGTCGTACGACGCGGCGCTCCGCCTCGGGCACCCGCCGGACCGGGCGCGGGCGCTGGCCGCCGCGGTGGTCGTCCTGGACGCCGTGGAGGCCCGCGGCCACACCCCGGAACCGGCCGATCCGGCGGGCTCCCCCGACACGACGAACCTGCTCCAGGAGATCGGGGCCGTGTCCCGAGCCCTCCGCCGTCCCGACGCCGTCGAGGCGGTCCGCGCGCACGCGGCCGCCCCAGCAGAGAGCGTGCCCGTACATGAGTGACCGCACCACCACCGCCGTCGTCCTCGGCGGCTCCCTGGCCGGCCTGCTCGCCGCCAGGGCGCTCGCCGGCCCCGCCGACCGGGTGGTCGTCGTCGAGCGGGACGCGCTGCCGGACGGGCCCGCACCGCGCCAGGGGCTGCCGCAGGCCCGGCACGTGCACCAGCTGTGGTCGGGCGGGGCGCGGGCGCTGGAACAGCTGGTGCCCGGGGTGATCGGGCGGCTGCGGGCGGCCGGGGTGACGCGGCTGCCGGTGACGACGGACATGGTGGCGCTGTCGCCGCACGGCTGGTTCCGCCGCTGGGGCGAGTCCGCGTTCATGCTGCCGTCGAGCCGGGACCTGCTGGACTCGGTGGTCCGGCAGCAGGTGCTGGCCGACGGCCGGATCGAGCTGGTGCAGCGGACGGAGGCGCTCGGACCGGCCGGCACCGGCAAGGCGGTGACCGGGGTACGGGTCCGGGCGGACGACGGCTCCGAGCGGACGCTGCCGGCCGACCTGGTGGTCGACGCCACGGGACGCGCGTCCCGCGCCCCGCGGTGGCTCGCCTCGCTCGGCCTGCCCGCGCCCGAGCGGCGCGAGGTCGACTCCGGCATCGTCTACGCCAGCCGGCTGTTCCGGGCACCGGACCAGGCACGGGACGGCTTTCCCGTCGTCCACGTGCAGGCGGACCCGCGGGACGGGCGGCCCGGGCGCGGCGGCGTCCTGATGCCCATCGAGGACGGCAGGTGGATGGTCACCCTGTACGGCAGCCGGGGCGGTGAACCGGCCGCCGACGCCGCCGGCTTCCTCCGGTACGCCCGCGAGGAGCTGAGCCATCCGATCGTCGCCGACCTGCTGGCGAACGCGGAACCGCTGAGCGAGGTGGCACTCACCAGGACGACCGCCAACCGCCGCTGGTTCTACGAACGGATGCCCGCCTGGCCGGAGGGTTTCGTGGTGCTCGGGGACGCGGTGTGCGCGCTCAACCCGGTGTACGGGCACGGCATGTCGGTGGCGGCGCAGTCGGCGGTGGTGCTGCGGGACGTGGTGCGGCGCCACGGAATGCGGTCGCCCGGCCTGTCCCGGCGGATCCAGAAGGCGGTCGGCCGGCCCGTCCGGGCCGCCTGGGACCTGTCGACCGGGGTGGACGTCTTCTACCCCGGGGCGACGGAGGGCGGCCCCACGCTCCGCGAGCGGGTCACGGCGGCGTACGTACGGCGGCTGCTGCACACCGCCACCGGGAACGGGCGCATCGCCCGCCGGGTGACCGACGTGACGGCCCTGGAACGGGGGGCGGAGGTGCTGCTGGCGCCGAGCGTGGTCCTGGCGGCGGCGGTGGGCCCGCTGCGGCCGCCGCTGGCGGGCCCACCGCTGACCACGGAGGAACGGAAGGCGGCCGGGCTCTGAGGACCCGGCCGCGGCCCCCGAGGGGGCGGCCCGGTTCAGCCGCCGAACGCCGGCTGCGCCAGGCCCTTGCCCGCCCCCGGCACCACCAGCACCGACCCCGACAGCGGATGCGGCGCCGCCAGCCCGACCCGGGCCGTCGTGATGTACAGGTCGCTCAGATCGGCGCCCCCGAAGGCACAGGCGGTCGTCCGGGGAGCCGGTACCCGGATCACCCGGTCCAGCTCACCGCCCGGCGTGTACCGCCGTACCGCCCCGCCGTCCCACAGCGCCACCCACACGCAGCCGTCGGCATCCACCGTGAGCCCGTCCGGATAACCGGCGCCGTCCTCGATCTCCACCAGCGGCCGCCGCCCGGACACCCGCTCCCCGTCGACGTCGAAGACGTCGATCCGCCGCGTGGGGGTGTCGATGTAGTACATGAGGCGGCCGTCCGGGCTCCACCCCGTGCCGTTGCTCACGGTCACGTCCGGCAGCACGGTCGTCACGGCACCGTCCGCCGCGACCCGGGCCAGCGTGCCGCCGCCCGTGGCCTCGTCGTAGCGCATGGTGCCCGCCCACAGGGACCCGTCGGGCGCGACCGCCGCGTCGTTGCCGCGCCGGCCGGGGACCGGTTCGTGGTGCAGCCAGCGGAAGGTGTCGTCGGGGTCGAGCAGACCCACGCCGTCCCGGAGGTTGAGCACCAGGCCGCCGCCCGCCCGGGGCTTGACGGCGCCGACGTGCTGGGGGGCCGTGCGGACCGTGCGCCGGCCCGACGCGGGGTCGTAGGTGTGCACCCGGGACTGCAGGATGTCGATCCAGATCAGCCGGCCGGTCACCGCGTCCCACGTCGGCCCTTCGCCGAGCTCCGCCTCGGCCCGTACCGCGACCTCGTACGCCGTCATGCCACGCTCCTGTGTCCGAGCCGCTCCGACAGTTCCGCCGCACCCTTCGCCGCGAGCTGCTCCAGCTCGTCCCGGCGGTCCTCGCTCCAGCGGATCATAGGCACGGAGATGGACAGGGCCGCCACCACCTGCCCGGTGCGGTCGCGCACCGGTGCGGCGACGCAGGACACGTCCGGGTTGGACTCACGGTTCTCCACCGCGATCCCCCGCTGCCGGATCCCGGCGAGGGCCTCGCGCAGGGCGCCCGGATCGGTGATGCTGTTGGGGGTCATCGCGGCCAGCTCGGCGTCGTCCGGGATCCGCGCGGCCAGCTCCGGCTCGGGCAGCGAGGCCAGCAGCATCTTGCCGACCGAGGTGCAGTGGGCGGGCAGCCGGCGCCCGGCGGCCGACACCATGCGCACCGCGTGCGTGGAGTCGACCTTGGCGATGTAGATGACGTCGGTGCCCTCGAGGATCGCCACGTGGACGGTCTCGTCGCAGGTCTCGGCGACCGAGCGGGCCACCTGCTGGCCCTCGGCGGCGAGGTCGAGCTGCTCGGCGTAGCGGCTGCCGAGCTGGTACGGGCGTACGCCGAGCCGGTAACGTCCGGGCTGGCCGGTCACGGGAACGATGTACTGCCGGGCGGCGAGCGTGGTCACCAGCTCGTGCACGGTGGTGCGCGGCAGCTGGAGCTTGCGCACTATGTCGGGGGCGGAGAGCGTCCCGTCCCCGTCGAGGAAGAGCTCGAGAATGTCGAGAGCCCGGGTCACGGCAGGTACGAGGCGTCCCATGTCCGGCCCCCTCCCTTGGGTTTCAGCGCCCGTTCGAGTCCCGGCGTTCGAGATATCAACAGGCGATCGGCATGACGAACACAGGCTACGCATGGACACTTGCCCGGGCAATGGGCGGGAACGGGTACGCGGCACCATGGGCCGCATGGACCTCGACTTCCAGCTGGTACTGCTGCGCCGCATGGCCGACCACAACCCGGACCTGGTGGAGGACGCCCGCCGTGAGCTGGGCGCCTCGGTCGCCCAGATGCGGGAGACCAACCGGCGGTGGCAGGCGATGGTCCGGTCACCCCGGTCCCGCTCGGCGTCCTCCCGGTACCGGTCCGTCCTCGGCCCCCCGGAGTCGGAGGGCAAGCGCGCCCTCGGCGACCTGGAGTGCCGGGTCTGGCAGTGGCCGCTCCCCCTCTGGCCCGGCCTGCGCTTCGAGGTGACGGTCTCGCCCGAGGGCGCCGTCTGGAACGAGTGGCTGGTGCGCGCCCCCGGAGCCGAGGGCCCCGCCCTGCGGACCGTCGAGGACCTCGTCCCCTGGTCCTGCACGGTCGACGAGGCGGCCCGCGCCTTCGCGCCCGCCCGTCCCCTGGAGGGCACCGCCCCCACGCGCTGGGGCCTGGCCTTCGAGGCCCCGGACGGGCGGGGCGTACCGCGGGCGGTGGTCGCCGAGTTCACCTGGGGGCTGCTGCAGCGGACGGCGGTCGCCGGCGCGGACCGCTGAGCGAAAGCGGGGGCACGAGCGGGAGCGGGAGCACTCCAGCCCGCCGCCGTCAGGACGCCGCCGCCAGGATCGTCTCGACCACCCTCGGCAGGGACCGCGGGTGCAGGAAGAGGAACAGGTTCGGCTCGACCAGTTCCAGCTCCATCACCCGGGGCTCCCCGTCCGCCCCGTCGGCCAGGTCCACGCGCGCGTACAGCAGCTC
This sequence comes from Streptomyces sp. NPDC004542, assembly GCF_040610035.1. Lineage (NCBI taxonomy): Bacteria > Bacillati > Actinomycetota > Actinomycetes > Kitasatosporales > Streptomycetaceae > Streptomyces > Streptomyces sp. NPDC004542. Next base: position 49,711 of record NZ_JBEXLP010000040.1, on the reverse strand, counting down.
CGGCCCGCCCGGTACGGCGGCCAGCGCCCGCTCGGCGACCGACAGTTCGGCCGGGGTCGGGGTCCACGGCTCCAGGGCGGGGTGGGCCACCTTGTCCGCGTCGTAGGCCGTGCCGGGCGCCAGCACCGCCCGCTTGCGGCTGGCGTGCAGCAGCCGGCCGCCGAAGAACTGCAGCGCCCGCTCGCCGCTGACGTCGATGTGGGTCAGGTAGGGCTGCACCATCGCGGTCAGCCCCTCCTTGTGCATCCGGGCGAGCTGCCGCAGGGCCGTGGTCCGCTCGGCGGGCGTGTACCGGGCGGCGAACCTGGCGCCGGCCCCGAAGGTGGGCTTCACCACGAAGTCGTGGTCGCCGGGGAGGCTGTCCGCGGTCACCGCGTCGCCGGGTGCGAGGTACCGGGTGGGGACCACGGGCACGCCCGCCGCCGCGAGGTCGCCGAGGTAGCGCTTGTCGGTGTTCCAGCGCACCACCGGCACCGGGTTGGCCAGGCGGGTCACCTTCGCGCACCGCTCGGCCCAGGCCGTGAACTCCGCCGTCCGCCAGCTGTAGTCCCAGGTCGAGCGGATGACGACCAGGTCGAAGCCGCCCCAGTCGGTGCCGGGGTCGTCCCAGGTCACGGCGACCGCGTCGGCCCCGGCCGCGCGCAGGCCCCGCACCAGCCCCGGCAGATCGCGGTCCTTGCTCGGCTCCGCTCCGGGGTCGTAGGTGGCGAGTGCGATGCGGGGCACGGTGGCTCCTTCGGTGCCGTAGGGGACGATCGCCCCGCAGGCTAACAACCCCGGCCGCGCCCGGGACAGGCGGTCGGCCCTCCCCCTCGGTGAAGCCCCGGGCGTCGGTGGCGGGAACCGCAGTGACCGACGGCGCGGACCCGGACCGCGCCGCGCACGCCCTGACCGGCGCGGCGGGCGCCTGGTGCGGGAGACGGGGCCGCCTGGTGCGGGAAGGGGGCGTTGGTGCCGAGCGCCCCCGACAGCCGAGCCGTGCCCCGGGGGATCCGGGGCATCGCGGACCGCGGAAGCGGGGACATCGCCAGTCCTCCTGCGCCACAATGGAGCTGACACCGGATCAGCGCACGGGGGAGCGATCGGCGCCATGAACAGACTGGTGGAGTTCAGGACCGAGGAAGGCGCCCTCGTCGTCGTGGAGACCGCGGAAGCGGCGACCGGATCCCGGCTCGTGTCCCGCGGCGAGGGACCGGCCGCGCAGACCGCCCGCACCTTCGAGAGCGCCCTGGACGGGGTGCGCGCGGCGGCCCGGTCCGCGCTGCGGGTCTTCCGGGACGGCACCCTGCGGCCCGACTCCGTGGAGCTGGAGTTCGGCGTGAAGCTGAGCGCGGAGGCCGGCGCGGTGATCGCCAAGGGCACGGCGGAGGGCCAACTGGTGGTCCGGCTGAGCTGGTCACCGGGCGAGGGAGCAGCGGAGCGGCCGGCCACGGTCCCGCCGGCCCCAGGACAACCCGCCCGGCCCTGAGGGCGCGCTGCCTGGCGCGCGACGGCCCAGCGCCCTCGCACCCCCCACCCGGCCCCCTCCAGAAGGCGCCCACCCCCCGTGTCCCCGCAGGATGCTCAGAGGAAGCCCGCGCACCCGGAAGGATCTGCCGTGAGCGTCAGTCTGGAGCAGTTGCGCCGCTGCCATTTCGCCGTGGACATGGGAGCGGCCCGGACCCGCGTGTACGTGAAGGGGCCGGGGCTCGTCGTCGACGAGCCGTCCGTCGCCGCCGTGAACACCCGTACCGGCTCCCTGATAGCCGTGGGCGAGTTCGCGGAGCAGATGACGGGGCGGACGCCGGACTACATCCGGGTGGTGCGGCCCGTCTCCGGCGGCACGGTCGTCGACATCGAGATGGCCCAGCGCATGCTGCGCCATCTGCTCGGCGACAGGATGCGCCGCAGCCTGCGCCGCCGGCCCCGGCTGCGGGCGGCGGCCTGCACGCCGCACGACGCCGACCCACTGGCCCGGCGGGCGACGGTCGAGACGCTGGTCGGATTCGGCGCCCGGCGCGTGGAGCTGGTCGACACACTGATCGCCGCGGCCGTGGGGTGCGGTCTGCCGCTGGAGCGGCCCGAGGCGACCATGATCATGGTGTGCGGGGCCGCCGCGACGCAGGTCGCCGTCCTGTCCCTGGGGTCGATCGTCACGGCCCAGCGGATCCCGGTGGGCGGTGAGGCCGTCGACCAGGCGATCCTGCAGCACCTGCGGCACGCGCACGCGCTGATGCTGCCCAGCCAGTCCGTACGGCCCCTCCAGCTCGCCCTGTCCGGCCACGGTCTGACCCCGCGCGGCCCGGCGTCCACCGAGATCCACGGCCGGGACGTGGTCACCGGCCTCGCCCGCAGTGTGCGGGTCGACACCGCCACGGTGCGAGAGGCCATCCGGAGCCCGCTGACCGCCGTGCTCGACGGTATCGGCAAGGTGCTGCGGGAGTGCCCGCCCGACCTGGTCGCCGACCTGGCCGACCGGGGGATCATGATGGTCGGCGGCTCCGCGCTGCTCCCCGGCCTCGACCGGATGCTGATCGAGGCGACCGGTATGCCGGTGCACATCGCCGAACGGCCCGAACTGTGCGCCGTCGAGGGCATCGGCGCCATGCTGGAGGGCAGCGTCCCTCCGCTGGTGCTGGATCCGCTGGCCGCCTGAGAGGGCCGCCGGGATGTGGTCGGGGTGCCGCTGCGGGGCCGCCTACGGAGCCAGGTAGCAGCGGATCGTGGTGCCGTCCTCCCCCGTGTGCAGGCGTACCAGGTCGGCCAGCAGGTTGACCAGCAGCAGGCCGCGGCCGCCGCGCTGGTCGCGGCTCGCGGGCCGGCGGCCGGCCAGCGGATCGGTCAGCCGGCCCTTGTCCCGCACCTCGCAGACCACGTACCCGTGCTCCGCCCAGACCCGCAGACGGCCCGAACCGCCGCCGTGCACCACACTGTTGGTGGTCAGCTCGGCCGTGATCAGCGCCAGGTCCTCCAGGCGGATGCCGGTGAGACCGAGCCGGCCGCCCTCGGCGGTGGCGGTGTGCCGGGCCTCGGCGAGGGTCTCCTCGCCGAAGTCGGAGGACAGCCCGTCGGCGACGGCCGGCAGCGGCTCGTTGTAGCGGGCGACGACGGCTTCGGGGGCGTAGGCGTCGCTGTCGCGGCCGTCGGTGGCGCCGGCCGGGATGACGACCGGGTGGGTGGCGCAGGCGTCCGCGAGGACCTGCTCGCCGAGGCGCACGGTGTCGTACGGGCACACGATGGTGGCCTCGCGGCCCTGGAACGCCGCGTTGATCAGTGCCTCGTGCTGGACACAGGCGGGGTACTCGGTGGCGCTGCGGCCCGCCCAGACCGGCTCGCCGATGATCCGGACCCGCCGGCCGGGCGGCTGGGCATCGGCGAACGCGTGCAGCACGCCGGGGATGATGCGGCCGGGGTTGCGCCCGGCCTCGCGCATGTCCAGGAACCGCACGGACTCCGCGTCGGCGCCCAGCTCGTCCTGGATGAGCCGCAGGTTCTCGCCGGGGACGGCCACCGCGACCGGTTCGCCGCCGGCGAGTCCGTCCCGGATGAAGGGGACCGTGCCCGCGAGGTACTGCTGTTCGTCCGCGTAGAACAGCGCGTGATGCCCGAAGGGTTCGGCCTCGGCGGTCATGTGTTCGACACCTCGATCGTCCGGAGGCCGGGCCAGAACAGTTCCAGGAGGCGCGGCAGGGTGGGCGGCGGCCGGTCGACGACGAGCCGACAGCCGTCACGGAGCCGCTGGGCGGCGCCCGCGAGCGCGTCGACACCCGCGACGTCCACGAACGTCACCTCCGAGAGCTCGAAGCAGTACACTTCCTCGTCCTCGCGCACGGCTTGCTCCAGCGTGTGTTCCCAGACCCCGCGCGTGGCCCAGCTGACCTCGCCGGTCGCCTGGACGCCGGCCCTTCCGGACAGCGGACGCACCCGCAACTGCGGCACCTGTACCTTCGGCGCGACACTGCCCTGCGGGGCGGGTCGCGCGGGCTCGGGGATGCTCACGCCGTCTCCTCGGTACTCAGGACCACGGGCCCCCAGTATGCGCCGTCGTCGGCGCCCCGGTTCCCCGGACCGCCGGTAATCACCGGTTACCTCCGTTTCTTCTCCATTCTTCTCTCCGTATCCGAGTACTCCGCGGCACGGGGGGCACGCGCACAGTGGCTTGCGCTTCGACACGGCACGCACGCGGCGCTCGCGCAGGAGCACCGTCCGCGACGAACAGGGACCCAGACATGACCTCGGCGGCACGCGCACCTCTTTACCGGCGGCCGGCCACGCTGGTCATAGACGCCCGTACGGAGACGGGCCGGGCCCTGCTGTCCCCGCGGGGCGAGCTCGTCCGCGGCTGCGTCGACACCCTCGCCACGACGCTGGCGGCCCTGCCGGCGGGCGTGGTCCGGGTGGAGCTGGACATGTCGGCGGTGCACTTCATGGACAGCACCGGGCTGGAGTTCCTCGAGCTCCTGAACGAGTACGGCTGGGACCATGGCCTCCCCGTCTCGGCCACCGCCTGGGACGGCCAGCCGCGCCGGATCCTGGAACTGGCGGGTCTGGACAGCGCGGACCCGCTGCACACAGGCCCTCAGGACCCGGGCCCCGCCCCGGGCCCGGAGCCGCCCGCCCCTTCCCCCTCCCTCAGTTCCTCGGCGGTGTCGCGGGAGCGCGCGGAGCGGATCCGCGTCCTGGAGGAGGAGATGGACCAGTTGCGCCGGGCGATCGCGTCCCGCCCGCTGATCGACCAGGCCCGGGGCGTCCTCATGGCCGTCCACGCCTGCACGTCCGACCAGGCATGGGACATCCTGCGGGAGACCTCCCAACGGTCCAACACCAAGCTGCACACCGTCGCGGAGGCGGTCACCGCCAGCATCACGGCCGACGGCCCGCCGTTGCCTCAGTGCCTGCGCGGCGCCCTGCGCGCGGCGCTCCTGCGCCACCGCGCCCACCGTTGACCAGCAGGCCGGCGGCTCGGCGGGCCACGGATCAGTACGGCAGGATCCGTCCCGACGGCGTCCTGCGGTCGATCTCCTGGCCCCGGGGCGCTGCGGGCCGGCGGCTGACACGCACACGGATCCGGCGCTCCATGACGCCCTCCCTGCTGTCTCTTCACTGCCTCGGACGTGCTGTTCCAAGCCTCGTCCTCGCGCCCGCCGGGCACATCGCCCGCGCGGGCACCCGCCCTGGTCCCGGAGGATGAGCCGTGGGCGTCCGGCTACTCCGCGGGAAGGAGGGCGGGGCGCCTGGATCCGTGCCGTGCTCACCGGCTCGTGAGCAGCTGCGGTGACAGGATCTTGATCATGGAGTCGGCCCAGCGGATCTGCCGGAGTGTCCGGGGGTGGCAGGCGGAGACCAGTTCGAGGAGCCCGTTGTCCCTGGTGGCCCGTGCGGCCTGGGCGAGCATCTCCCAGTAGAGGGAGTTGCCGGAGGCGGTCAGGCAGAGGTCGTGCAGGTCGTGCAGGAGCAGCAGTCCGGTCTCGGGACGGCGCGTGAGGGTGTCGGCGGCCACTTCGCGGAGGGTGGCCATGATGCCGTACGCCGGCCGGCCGGGCGTCTTCGACAGGTCCAGGCCGTAGTTGCGGCCGGTCTCGGCGATCCGGGCCCGGTGCTGGTGGGACCAGCCGGCCAGGTCGACGGCGACGTGGTGGAACTCGTGCTCGGTGTGGTGCCGTTCGGCGGCGGCCAGCAGGTCCTTCTCCAGCTTGCGCTCGCCGTGGTCCAGGGCGCGCAGGGTGAGCGTGATGCCGTTCACGGGCGGTCCTCCTGCCGGTCCCCGGTGTGGGTGGCGTGGGCCTGGGGTCCCCCCTCGGTCGGCGGGATGCCGTTCGGGTGGAGCGGTGCGGAGGCGGTGGTGGTCGGGGCGGGCGCGGGTGTGCCGTCGCCGTGCGCGAACAGGCGGACGCGGGCGGCGGCCGTCTTGAACAGCGGCTGTTTGGAGACCGGGTCCCAGTCGGTGATCGTGGTCTCGTTGGCGGCCCGGCCGGTGACCCGGTCCGGTGGCCGGTGGCCCGCCGGGGTGTCCCAGTAGCCGTAGTGGAAGGGCAGGAACACCGTGCCGTCGCGGATGGCGGTGACGCGCAGCCGGGCGCGGACCGCGCCGCGGGGCGTGGTGACCTCGACCAGGTCGCCTTCCGCGAGCCCTCGGGCGGCGGCTTCCGCGGCGGACAGCTCGGCCCACATCTCGGGCGCGGCGGCGTTGAGTTGGGGGACGCGGCCGGTCTTGGTGCGGGTGTGGAAGTGGTAGAGCGTGCGGCCGGTGGTGAGCTGGAGCGGGTAGTCGTGCGTGGTGATCTCGTGCGGGGGGAGGTACTCGGCGGGTTTGAGGACCGCCTTGCCGTCGGGGTTGAGGGAGCGGTACTCCACCGGTTCGGCGGTGGCTCCGGTGACCAGGTCCCTGCCGTAGCTCTCGCAGTGGTCGGGGTGGGCCCAGGTGATGCCGTCGGTGTAGAGGCGTTCGGTGCCGTCGGGGGCGTCGGGGGTGCAGGGCCACTGGATGCCGGACGCGCCGCGGAGGCGGTCGTGGCTGAGGCCGGTGTAGTCGCAGGGCCGTCCGGCGCTGCACCGCTGCCAGGCCTCGAACGCCGTCCGCGGGTCCCGCCAGGTGATCAGGGGGCCGCCGTCCTTGTCGCGGAAGTCCATCCTGGCGGCGTAGTCGAGGAGGATGTCCAGGTCGGGGCGGGCCTCGCCGGGCGGCTCGACCGCCTTTTCCGCCAGGTGCACGGTGCGGTCGGTGTTGGTGAAGGTGCCGGTCTTCTCGCCCCAGGTGGCCGCGGGCAGCACGACGTCGGCGAGTTGGGCCGTCTCCGTGAGGTACAGGTCCTGTACGACGGTGAACAGCCGCTCCTGTTCGAGGACGGACCGGATGCGGTTCAGGTCGGGCAGGGAGACGGCCGGGTTGGTGCCGGTGATCCACAGCATGCGGACGGAGCCCTGCTCGGCGTAGCGGAAGATCTGCAGGGCGTGGGTGGGCGGGGCGTAGTGCGGGATGGTCTCGGGTGTGACGTTCCACAGGCGGGCGAGTTCGGCGACGTGCTCCTCGTTCTGCCAGTTCCTGAAGCCCGGCAGGTCTCCGTCGGCGCCGCACTCGCGGGTGTTCTGCGCGGTGGGCTGCCCGTTCATCTGGAGCAGCCCGGCGCCGGGGCGGCCCAGCATGCCGCGGATCAGGTGCAGGTTGTTGACCTGGACGGCGGCGGCGGTGGCCTGGTGGGACTGGTAGACGCCCTGGAGCACGGTGGACAGCAGCCGCTCGGCACCGCCGAGGATCTCGCCGGCCTCCTCGATCGCGGCGGCCGGCAGGTCGCAGATCCGCGCGGCCCACCGCGGGGTGCAGTCCCTCACCCGGGCGGCGAGTTCCTCGTATCCGACGGTGTGGTCCCGTACGTAGTCGTGGTCGACCCGCTCGGTCCGGATGACCTCGTGCAGCAGGGCGTTGAGCAGGGCCACGTTCGTACCGGGCCGGGGCGCGAGGTGCACGGCGGCGCGGCGGGCCACGGGCGTGGGCCGTGGGTCCACGCAGATCAGCCGGGGCGGCTCGGGCCCCTCCAGCCGGTCCAGCATGCGCATCCACAGCACGGGCTGGGTCTCGGCGACGTTGTGCCCGAAGAGGGCGAGGACGTCGGCGTGGTCCACGTCCGTGCAGGACCCGGGCTGCCCGTCGCAGCCGAACGTCTCCTTCAGCGCCTCGGCGGCGGTCGAGGTGCACAGCCGGGTGTTGCCGTCCAGGTGAGGGGTGCCGATGCCGGCCCGGGCGATGACGGCGAGGGTGTAGTACTCCTCCAGGAACAGCTGCCCGGTGGTGTAGAAGCCGATGGACCCGGGTCCGCGCTCCCGGAGCAGTCGCCTGCTGTGGCTCACGATCCGCTCCATGGCGTGGTCCCAGTCGGTCTCCACCGGTCGCCCGCCCTCGCGGACCAGCGGCCGGGTGAGCCGGTCCGGGGAGGCGCCCGCCTGCCAGCCGAAGAGGTCCTGGGGCCCGAGCCGCCCTCTGTTGACCCGGTCCACGGCCCGCCCCCGCACCCCGACGATCCGCCCGCCGCGCACCGCGATGTCCATGGCGTCCCCGTGGGAGTGCAGCAGCGAGGCCGCCTGCACCCACCGCTCCACGTCGTCCTCGCCGACCCCGGCGGCCAGGTGGGTGTCGGTGCGTACGGGCCAGTCCGCGCCCGGCCCGTACGGCGTACGCACACCCCAGGGCTCGGCGATCCGGTCCACGGACCCGTCCATCACGCACCTCCGGCACCATCCGTAGGCGCCCCGAGTACCCGGCGGCACGCGTTCGGTACCGCCCTCGCACGAGACCGACGCCGTCCTCCCGCGCGCCGGCCGGCCCGGCTCGTCCAGGTGCGGATGTGCGCGGTGCGCAGGCCGGGCGGGGCCTGCGGCGAGAACGCGCCGGCCACGAAGGCGGCGGCCGCGCGGGCCCCGTGCCGCTCGTACTCGGCGAGCCGGGCCGGGATCTGCTGGGCCTCGGCCCCGGTCGCGCCGTGGGCCGGGCCGAGGCCGATCACCGACCGGACGGCGTGCGGGTGGCGGACGGCGAGCAGGTTGACCACCTGGAGAGGATGCCCGTGAGGATGCCGCCGCGCCAGTGCTTCTGGAGCGAGAACAGGAAGACCGCGAGCGGCATGGTGGACAGCGGGGCCCCGGTCAGTGCGCGCAGCGCGGCGACGGACACCCCAGACCGGTCTTCCGCCGTCAGGGCAGCACGGCGGCTTCCGCGCGCGACACAGCGACCTGCAGAGCGGCCAGCAGCGCGTCGCGGACCGAGCCCGTCTTCCGCGCGTCGAAGACGACCAGTGGTACGTGTTCGGCGATGTCCAGCGCCCACCGCACCTCCTTGAGGTCGTGCTCGACCTTCCCGTCGAAGGCGTTGACGGCGACCGCGAAGGGGACGTCCCGGTGCTCGAAGTAGTCCACCGCCGCATAGCAGTCGTCGAGTCGACGGGTGTCCACGATCACCAGGCTGGCGAGGGCGCCCTCCACCAGGTCGTCCCACATGAAGCCGAACCGGTCCTGGCCCGGGGTGCCGAACAGGTACAGCTTCAGTGTCGGGTCGATGGTCACGCGGCCGAAGTCCATCGCGACCGTGGTGGTGGTTTTGCCCGGGGTGTGGGTGAGGTCGTCCACTCCTGCCGCGACCTCGGTGATCGCGGCCTCCGTGGTCAGCGGTCGTATCTCGGATATCGAGGCGACGGCCGTGGTCTTGCCGACTCCGAAGCCGCCGGCGATGACCAGCTTGACCGGTGTCGGAGGCTGTTCAACTGGTGTCACGGAGTGTTCCCCGTGAGTCGGGAACGGCACGGAGACCATCGATAACCCTTCGCAGTACGGAGAGATCCTGGGCGATCGCGGCATTCGGCCGATGGACCGCGAGGTGCCCGGCGACACGCAGGTCCTCGACCAGCACGCGCACCACGTTGAGGTGCAGCCGTAGCCCGGCGGCGAGTTCCGCCACCGACAGCGGTCGTCGGCCGGCCGCGACGATGTCGTGGCGTTCGAAAGTGAGCGAGTTCAGGGCCAGGAGCCCGGCCGAGGTCGACACGATCTGGGTCTCCACCGGCATCGGCGGAAAGTCGCCGCCCGCCGACACCCGGCCGGTGGTCAGGAGGAACGGCCGGATCGCGGGGGCGCGGCGCCGCGGCTCCGCCGGGTCCTCGGGATTCTCTGCCGCCTCGTGCGATGGTCCGACGACGGACATCACGGTCCCTTCACGATGTGCCTGCACCCGTGCTCGGCCCGGGAAAGGTCAGCGGGCCGACGCCGTGCCGACACTGTTCTTCAGCTCCAGCACCAGTTGGGGGGTGAGCGCGGCCCCGGCCCGTTTGGCGAAAAGGGTCATGGCGTAGGCGATGTTGCCCAGCTTCGCGGCCTCGGAGGAGGTCACGATGCCGAGGACGGCACCTGCTCCGATGGCCGACACCAGCACATGGCCGTGCTCCAGGTCGAGGATGACCTTGTTGAGGGCGCCGAGACCGTAGTTTCCGGATGCGCCCGCGGCGAGGCTCGTCAGACCGGCCACGATCGCGGCGAGCCGTTCGGAGTCGGCCTGCTCACACTGCCGGGAGGTAGCGATCAGCAGACCGTCCGACGACACCGCGATGGCGTCGGACACACCGGCGGTGTCTGCGGCAAAACGTTCCAGCAGCCAGGTGAAATCGGCCGCGGCGGTCCGCAGGTCGGTCGGTTCCGGCTTCTCGGAACTCATGTCAGCTGTCGACGTGGGCACTGCCCGGCTCCTTCTGGGATTCCTGGTGCTGAGATGGTGCGGACCCCGTCGGAGCATGGTCGTAGTCCTGCTCCGCCCGGAGTACCGCGGCTTCGAACGCGTCGAGTTCCGAACGGACGGCCTCGGCGTCCAGGGGCTGCCGTGCGGCCGACGGTGTCCGGTCGACCGGGGTGGCGGTCCGGGCGAGTGTCGCTCCCCGCTGCCGCCGACGCAGCGGCCGGGAGGTACTCGGTGATGACGGTGTGTCCGGCGTGGCGTTCCGCTCCGCCTCGGTCCGCGCGGCGGGCTGTTCCACAGTGGCCGGCCCCGCGTCGGCGGGGGGCCTGACGCGCCGGGGCAGCTCACCGCGCGGCGACGGGGCCCCCTGCCGGTGCGGGCGGACGGTGGAAACAGCGGCCGGCGGGGGCGACGGGGCCGGCCCGGTGGTCTTCTCCTTCTCCGCCCTCGCCGACAACGGCGTCACGTTCGCGATCGGGCCCGCGGTCACGGGCTCCGGGGTGTCTGCGGGGCTCATGACCGACAGGAGCGCCGCGGGTACCCACACGGTGGCGGTGACGCCGCCGCCCGGTGTGCGGGTCAGGGTCACCCGCACACCCCAGCGCCGGGCGAGGCTCCCGACCACGAAGAGACCGAGTACCTCGGTCGGTGCGAGATCGAGCCGTTCCCGGCGGATCAGCCGGGCGTTCTCCTCGGCGAGGCGTCCGGGGTCCATGCCGAGGCCGTGGTCGATGATCTCGATCAGAGCGCCGCCGTCCTCGGCGATGTCGGCGCCGGGGCGGACCACCACCTCGACGGGAGTGTCGGAGGGGGAGAACGCGACCGCGTTCTCCAGCAGTTCGGCGAACATCAAGGTCAGGTCACCGATGACGTCGGGCACGACGGCGGACTCCGTCCCGGACCGCAGGGACACCCGCTCATAGCCCTCGATCTGGGCGAGCGAGGCCCGGACGACGTCGGCCAGCGGGATCGGCCGGGACTCGAAGCCGCTCTCCCGGACGCCGGCGAGCAGCATCAGACTGTCGGCGTTGCGCTGGAGGCGTACGGCGATGTGGTCGATGCGGTACAGCTGTTCGAGGAGTTGAAGGTCGGTCTCCTCCCTCTCCATCGCATCGATCAGAAACAGCTGGCGGGTCGTCAGGATGCTCACTCTGCGGCCGACGTTGCCGAACATCTCGGCCACGTTGCGGCGGCTCAGTACCTGTCGCTCCAGCAGCTGGGCCGCGGTCGTCTGTACCTGGTTGAACACCTCGGCCAGCCCACCGATCTCGTCGCGCACAGGGACGGGGATGGGCCGCGGCTGCAACCGGCTGATGTCGTCGGATTCGTCGTCCGCGACCCGGGCCAGTTCCTCGCCCGCCACGTCGACCACCTGCTGGGCGGCGTCGGTCAGGGCCACCAGGGGACGTACGACCGAGCGCCGGACCAGGACGGAGAAGGTCAGCCAGGCGACAAAGCCGAGTACGGCCAGACCGAGCAGGTACAGCGCGCCTCGCAGGGCGTTGGCGGAGTCGCTGTCGGCCTCGGCGGCGGTCTGCTCGATCAGTGACCGGGTGATGCCGAGGCGGGTCGCGGACTGGCGCGTCCCGTCGGCGATCGCACTGCGCAACTGCGCCGGTGTCTTGCCCTGCAGGGCCTCGGGATCGATCTGCAGCTGCGCGAAGGCGGCCTCGATGCCGTTCTGCTCGGCGCTGCGCTCGATGCCGTCCATGGCCAGCGCCTGAGCGGGTTCGGCGATCCGCTGGAACCGGCGGGACTGCTGGTCGTAGAGGGCGCGGGAGGCGACCGCGCGGTTGTACTCGTCGAGGGCGTTGGCGTCCCGGGTCTGCGCGGAGAACACCGCGCTCTCGAAGGACGCGTGGGCGGCGTCGGCGCGCAGCACCGTGTCGAGAAGTGCCGTGACCGTGGACGACGAGGTGCCGGAGTAACGGTCCAGACCGATGCCGTCGATCAGGTAGCCGACAGCGGAGGCGTAGGCGGGGTCGATGTCGGCGACGGCGACATAGCCGCGTTCGAGCCTGTCGCGCAGGACACCGAGGCCGCGGATGTAGTCGAGCGCCTGCACCTCCTCGCGCGGCAGGCCCGCGCCGAACGCCGAACGCACGGCGGTGACCTGCTTATCGGTGTTCCGCTCCGCCCGGCGGTAGTCGACGGTCGACGGCAGGGGGGCTCCGGGGCGGGCCGTTTCGTACTGCACGGAGAGCAGGAGCGCCTGCCGGTGTTCGGCCTGTACCTCGTTGATGAGCCGCGCGACCTGTTCGCTGTCGCGCACCAGGTCCGCTATTCGGCCCGCGTCCCGGGCCTGCCGGGCCTGGCTGTAGGCGCCGACTCCGAGAAGCACACCGACGGCCGCGATCGGAGCGATCACCAGGACGTTGAGCTTGCGGCGGAAGGGCCACCGGTCGAGGACGTTCGCCGCCTTGCGACCCGACCGCGAGTGCCGGTCGGTCGTCCCCGGTGGTTCGGGGGCGAGCGGCGGGTTCCGTCTGCTGGTGGACACCCGGGTCTCCTTCGACGATGAAATCACGCCAGTGTCTGAAAATCTGTGGCGTGAGCGTATCCGCAGGCGCAGCGACATCACAGGCTTATGATCATCAAAAATTGATTACGGATTTTTCACGTCCGATCGACACACCGTGATGTCCCGTCCACGATGGCCGTCGTGGCACCGCGCGCCGCCGACGAAAGTACTGCGCCGGGCGGAGGAATTGACGCGAACCGACCCGTTGAGCATGATTCCTCGGCAGCAAGCGTGCCGCCGCCCCTCCCACCCCGGGCCACCGCTCGGGACCGCCGCCACGCCGTGGTCCGCAGACCTGTCCGTACGAGGCGAAGCGGGCCCTTGTCACGGTGCCGCGCGCCGGAGCTGTCGCCCGCCCCGAAGTCCCTCCCCCCTCGCCCAGCCTCACCGCACCCTCATGCCCCGTGTTGGAGATCCCGTGCACCCCACCCGCAAGGCAGCCCTGACGGCGACCGCCCTCCTGGCCACCGTCACACTCGTCGCCGGCTGCGACAGCGGCACCGCGACCGCCGGATCCGTCGCCGCGGGCTCCGGTGACTCGGCCAAACCCGGCTGCCCCGGCACCCTCGCCCGGGTCAAGCAAGGCGTCAAGGCGGCCGAGGACGTCGACGCACCCTGGTCCGGACCGACCAACGGACCCGCGGTCGTCCCCGACCGGAACATCGTCTACATCGCGCAAACGCTCACCAATCCCGGTGTCGAGGGCGTCGCCAAAGGCGTCCAGGAAGCCGCCGGCATCATCGGCTGGCACGTCCGCACCATCAACGGCCAGGGCACGCCGGCAGGGCTCAAGAACGCCTTCGACCAGGCCCTCGCCCTCAAACCCGACGGCATAGTCATCGGCGGCTTCGATCCTTCCTCCACCGCCGAGCAGGTGGCACGGGCGGACGCCGCCCGCATCCCGCTGATCGGCTGGCACGCCGTCACCGCCCCCGGCCCCAGCAAGAACCCGAAGCTGTTCACCAACATCACCACACGGGTCGAGGACGTGGCGAGGCTCAGCGCCGACTGGATCATCGCGCAGTCCAACGGCCGTGCGGGCGTCGTGCTGTTCACCGACGCCACGATCCCGTTCGCGAAGCACAAGTCCGACCTGATCAAGAAGGAACTCGCCACCTGCTCCGGCGTGACGCTGCTGAGCTACGAGAACATCCCGATCCCCCGGGCCAACAGCCTTACCATCGACCGGGTCTCCTCCCTCGCCTCCCGCTTCGGCAACAGATGGACCTACTCCGCCGCCATCAACGACCTGTACTTCGGCTATGCGAGCTCCGCCCTGCGTGCGGCCGGAAAGGACGGTGCGGGAGCCCCATTCAACATCGGGGCCGGTGACGGCGCCCCGTCGGCCTTCGAGCGCATCAACGGCAGGGAGTTCCAGGCCGCCACCGTCCCCGAACCGCTGTCCGAGCAGGGCTGGCAGATCATCGACGAGTTCAACCGCGCCTTCGCGGGCAAACCGTCCAGCGGGTACGTGGCCCCCGTCCACATCACCACCACGGCCAACAGCGGCGGTGCGCCGTCCTGGGACTCCGAGGGCTACCGCGAGGCCTACCGCAAGATGTGGGACAAGTAGCCAGGCGCCGAATTCCGTCACCGCCTCCGGCAGTAGCGCTGCGACGCGTACGACGATGTCGCCGAGTGAGGCAACGCCGCCGGTATCGGTGCGGTCCTCGTCGAGTGCGCGGCGGCGGGCGGTTGCCGCGTCGAACAGGGCGCGGCCGTCGATGTCGTCGGCCAGGAAGCGGGGCGGGCGCTGGGTGACCCAGGTCAGCTCGGCGTCGTAGGCGAGGTCAGCGGCGATCTGTGCACCGGAGTTGCCACCGCCCACCACGATCACGCGACGGCCGGCGAAGTCCTGCGCTCGCCGGTATCCGACGGTGTGCAGCTGCCGACCGCCGAAGTCCCTGCGGCCGGGGACGGCGGGGAAGGGGCGCCACCAGGTGCCGGTCGCGCTGATCACCGCGCGGGCGGTCCAGGTGCCGGAGTCGGTCTCCACACGCAGGAGTTGGCCGTCTCTGTGGACGCCGCGGACACGCACGCCTCGCTCGACGGGAAGCTCGTATCGCTTCTCGTAGTCGGCGAGGTAGTCCACCACATGCTGCGCGTCGGGGTACGTCTTGCCGTTCTGAGATGGCATGAGGCGGCCGGGCAGTGAGGAGTACGCGGCCGGTGAGAACAGGGACAGGGAGTCCCAGGTGTGCTGCCAGGCGCCGCCCGGAGCGGCCTGGGCGTCGAGGATGACGAAGTCGAGACCTAGGCGGCGCAGGTGGTAGCCGGCGGCGAGGCCGGACTGGCCGCCGCCGATCACCACCACCTGGGAAGTACGCGTCACTCGGCGGCTTTGCGACCGGGCATGAAGATGAGGGCGACCAGTGCCAGCCCGACCACGGCGCCGACGAGTTGCATGCCGACGAACCCGACGAGCGAGCCGGGTGCGATGCCCGCGAAGGTGTCGGTGAAGGCTCGGCCGATGGTCACCGCCGGGTTGGCGAAGGACGTGGACGAGGTGAACCAGTAGGCGGCGCCGATGTAGGAGGCGACCGCGATGGGGGCGAAGCGCAGGCGGTCGGTGCGGGCCAGGCCGAAGATCAGCAGGATCAGCCCGGCCGTGGCGACGACCTCGCCGAGCAGCAGGTGGCCGGCGGAGCGGTCGTGGGTGGACCACTTCACCAGCGGCTCGCCGAACATCGCATCCGCCAGGACCGCACCCGCGATCGCGCCCATGATCTGGGCAGGGACGTACACGGCAGCCTCGCGCGAGGTGACGCCGGCGCCGCCGCGACGGGCGGTGAACCACTCGGCCAGGGTGACCACGGGGTTGAAGTGGGCGCCGGAGACCGGGCCGAGCAGGGCGATCAGCACGCCGAGGCCGAAGACGGTGGCCGTGGAGTTGGCCAGCAGCTGCAGGCCGACGTCCTTGGTCAGTTCGGTGGCCTGGATGCCGGAGCCGACCACGACCGCGACGAGCGCAGCCGTGCCGACCAGTTCGGCTGCGGCCCTGGCGAGCAGCGGAGGAGTCTGGGGCGGTGTGGCACCCGGGGCGGGCTGCGGCGCGGCGGCCGGGGCCATGGCGCCCTCTGTTCTGTCGTGCTCGGTGGCCTCGGTGGCCTCGGTGGCGGTCAACAGGACTCCTCGGTGCAGGTGGAACGGCGACAGGACGCGGCGATGGACGGGCGCCGGGGAAATCAGGGACAGGACCGCTTGACGTTGTTCTCGGCGGTGGCGCGCGCGGTCGCCGCGAGGTCGGCGAACTGACCGGCAAGCGAGGCGATGACGTCGGGCTTGAGCCGGTAGTAGGTGAACCGGCCGCATGGCTCCGTCTCCACGATCCCCGCCTCGCGCAGCACCTTCAGGTGGTTGGAGATGTTGGTCTGTCTGGCCCCCGTCTCCTCGATCAGGTGCGTGGAGCAGAGCGTCTCCTTGGCCAGCAAGGTGACGATCTGGAGGCGGAGCGGGTCGGCCAGGACCCGCAACAGATCAGTGTCGACTGACGTCAGCATGGACTGATACTCTCACATCACTCCCAGCTGATACCAGCATGGAGTGATCCTTGGGACCCGCATCCCAGCACGAGTGGGGACCCACGCCCGAAGGGGGGTTCCCATGACCGCATCCCCGCCCCCCGTCCTGCCCGACGAACGCCTCGCGACGGGTACCGCCCGGCTCGCGGTGCGCTGTCGCGGGCACTTCTCCCCGGAGACCATCCAGCGCCTGATCATCGACTCCTACGAGCGCCTCGCCGAGCACGCCCGCGTCCGCACGCACCTGGTTGTGCTGGCCGAGCACCTCGCCACAGAACGGCTGGATGCGCTGGCTCACATCGAGGGTGCGCCGGGCAGCGGCCTGCCGCGGGTGCTGTTCGTGTGCAGCCACGACGCCGGCCGCTCGCAGATGGCCGCCGCACTCCTCGCTCACCGGGCCGGCGGCCACGTGGTCGTGTCGTCCGCCGGTACACAACCGGCCGGTGAGGTCGAGCCGGTTGTCGCGCAGGTGCTGACCGAGGCGGGTGTCGACCTGGCGGAGGCGTTTTTGAAGCCGCTGACCGACGAGGCCGTGCAGGCAGCCGACATCGTCATCACGAGGGGCCGCGGCGACGCCTGTCCCGTGCTGCCGGGCCGCCGCTACCTGGACTGGCCGGTCACGGACCCCGAGGGCGCCCCGGTCGCCGTCGTACACGGCATCCGCGACGAGATCGACCCCCACATCACCGAACTGCTCGCCTGCCTGCCGAGCACCTGAAGCCACCCCCCTGCAACCTCTTGATCCGCTTACGAAGGAAGAACCGATGTCCTCCAGCCCGCTCGCCTCCGTGCTGTTCGTCTGCGTCCACAACGCCGGCCGCTCGCAGATGGCCGCCGGATTCCTCTCCCACCTCGCGGGCGACCGGATCGAGGTCCGCTCCGCCGGCTCCATCCCGGGCGACCAGGTCAACCCGGCCGCGGTCGAGGCCATGAAGGAAGTCGGCGTCGACATCTCCGCTGCCAAGCCGAAGATCCTCACCACGGAGGCTGTCCAGGCGTCCGACTACGTCATCACCATGGGCTGCGGCGACGCCTGCCCGATCTTCCCCGGCAAGAAGTACCTCGACTGGGCGCTGGAAGACCCGGCCGGCAAGGGCGTCGAGGCCGTCCGCCCCATCCGCGACGAGATCAGGACCCGCATCGAGGCCCTGATCGCCGAGATCGAAGCCCAGCAAGAGGCGTGACCTCAGCGACCGATACCGGCATACGCGAGGTCATCGTCGTTGGCGGCCACCGGGTTCGCGTGCGCGGGGCTGGTGGCGCGGCTGCACCGGGCCGGGTACCTCGCGGTGCCCAGCCCGGTTCCGGTGCCGGGGTGAGGCGGTAGGCGTCAGTGGTGGGCCCCGTGCAGCGGGTCGTGCCGGTGGTCGTGGCTGTGCCACCAACTGGTTCCGACTCGCGTGGCATCGGCGAGACGGGGGTGGTCGTCGTCGAGGTCGGCGTGTTCGTGCTCGACGACGACCACCGCCTGACAGCCGGTCGCGGCGAACGGCCCCGTGCTCCGGAGGTTACGGAGTACCCCCGGTCTGCCGCCCCCCTCGCCTGCCTCCGTCCCCGCAGGGCAGCGTCGACAAGACACCTCCGAGGCGGCCACTTCCGTTTCCCTGCGTCCCATCAGCGTCCCGACTCGGGCACTCAGCCCTCGGGAAGACGCCACCCGCCAATGACCTCTCCGGCATCAATGGAGCGCATCCGTATCCGCCCTGTCAGCCGAGGACGTAGGTCTCGTCACCGAAATCAGCGACGATCTTCAACTTGCCGCCGAGTGCCTTGACGTAGGCGGCGAGGGTGTCGACCTCGCTGCGCTCCAGCTGGCCCTTCTCGATGCGTGAGACGCGGGCCTGGGTGACACCCATGGCTTCGGCAACCTGAACCTGTGTGGTGTGCTGCCGCTTCCGCGACTCGGCGAGGCGGTGCACACGGGAGGCCAGGACCATCGCCTGCGCCCCCTTCTGAATCTGGTCCTTTTCGGCATCGGTGAAGGCGAAACCCTCGGTCAGTTCTCCCCAGGAGACAGCCTGCGGGTCCTTGAGGTGATCAGTCATCGCGCCCCGTCCTCTCCATCGATTCGCTTCAGATGCTCCGCGTACGCCTGCTCCGCCTGAGGCACCGCGACGCGATACCAGCCGGACCAGTTGCCCGCCTTGTCACCACCGACCAGGATCACTGCCTGGCGAAGAGGCCGATGACGACCCCCGCAGGGCCGTTTCCTCGTCAGGTAGTTCCCGAGCCCCCCGGACCGCGAACCAGACGTACCGGCGGCCGTGCCGCCCTCGCTGCCGGCCCGGTATTCGACTGGCCGCGAGGGGATGTCGATCCCTTGTCCACACGACAGGTGTATGCAGACAGCGAACCGCCTCAGAGACACCGTCGGCCAAGACCCGGCTACGCCGCCCCGGCCCCTGTACGGCCCCTGGGTTTCGTCATCAACCTCAAGGCAGCGACCCGGACGCCGAGCGACACCTTGGACCATCTACTCCGTCGCAGGCCAGAAGGGCTACAGCTCCCCGGCCACCACCCGACTCCAAACCCACGAGCAGCGGATTCAGTCCGTTCAGGCCAAGTTGGCGATCCGACGGGACAAATTGAACGTTTCCGCAGGTCAGGGGCCTACACAAGTGGGGCGGGTGGGACTCGAACCCACGACCGACGGATTATGAGTCCTTTGAAGATCTTGGCGACCCTTGTCAACGAGTGCCAATCTTGGCCGTTTTCGCAGGTCAGGCGCGTTTTGGCGCCTCAGTCATTATCGGCCCTTGCCGGTCTTTTCCGATCCTTGTGTCCAACCTGCGTCCAGAACGCGTCCCGGATGAACACCCTCCACCCCATCCCATGGACCCT
The DNA here is from genome assembly GCF_040610035.1 of Streptomyces sp. NPDC004542. Taxonomy (NCBI): domain Bacteria; kingdom Bacillati; phylum Actinomycetota; class Actinomycetes; order Kitasatosporales; family Streptomycetaceae; genus Streptomyces; species Streptomyces sp. NPDC004542. The sequence goes on along the minus strand of NZ_JBEXLP010000040.1, from coordinate 30,636 downwards.
TTCCCCCGAGATTCAGACCTCACCTGACACCCGGTCGAGCAGCTCGGCTGCGAGGCGTACGTCCACGTCCAGCGGGCGGTCGGGGTCGATCGGAAGGAGTGCGTCGGTCAGCCGGGAAAGAAACGCGGCGCAGGCCGGAGCCTTGGGGCGACGGGCGCCGACGTACGCGGCCTGGCGTAGTGCGAGGGCCAGTGAACCCTGCACGAGCCGAAGCAGCTCAGCCTGGTCCAGGGCGTTGAGCGCCGCCTGGGTACCGAAGGGGACGATGTCCTGATTGTGCCCGTTGGTCGGCAGGCTCTGAACCGACGCCGGCGTCGCGGTGCGCCGCATCTGGGCGATCATCGCGGTGGCCGCCAACTGCACACCCTGCACAGCATGCTGACGGCCTGGATCAGGGGCCAGCATGGGGGGCAGGCCACCATTTCGCTGGGGATCGACCAGCAGGTCGAGTTGACGCTCGGCCAGGTTTCCGACCTGGACGGCGACCAAAGTGAGCAGGTCTGCCGCAAAGGCGACAGGCTGGCCGAAGAAGTTGCCCCCGTGCGCTATTTCCCCCGTTTCCGGGAAACACAACGGGTTGTCGCTGATCCCGCCCAGATCGTCGCCGATCATTTCCCCGGCGTGCCGCAGGGCGGCGCCGGCGGCACCCAGCAGCTGTGGGGCGCAGCGGATGCTGTACGGCTCCTGCAGGGGGCGCTGCCCGGTCGGTACGGTTCCGCCGAGCAGATCACGCAAGGTGGCTCCGACGCGTACAGCGTCGGGGTGGCCGTAGACGTCCAGCATGGCTGGTGACCCCGCTCGCACCCACGGAGCCGAGTCGGGGTACAGCGGGTGAGAAGTCCGTACGCAGGACCGTGGCGAGGAAGTCCAGGACCCCGGGGGTGACCGCCGAGTGCCCGCGAGAGTGAGGCCAGGCGCACCAGCAGCATGGCCCGCACTACGGGCGACGGCAGATCATCGCCCTGACCGCAGGTGAGGTGGGCGAGCACGTTGTCGCACTGGTCGGCCGCCTCTGTCCGGCCTTTGTATCCGACGAGGGGCCCGAACCCGGTACTGGCTCCGTAGACCACCGCTCCGGAGTCGAGGCGCTGGGCGAGGAAAGCGTGGCACTCGGCGACGCGGACACGCGCCTCGGAGGCCACGACGACGTCGATCGGTCCCGCGGCACGTTCGAGGTCGGCGGGTGTGAGTCGAGTGGGGAGGGTGAGAACGCGAGCGGCCTGTTCGTTGCGCGGCATCATGTGACCGTCCGTCGAGTCGGGGTGCGGTCCGGTCGACCGTACAAGCGGGTCCCGCCTGGCACTGGCGTGTCGGAAAGCGCGACACAAACCCGCAATGTCAGCCCGTTTTGCCCGTGTTTACAAGGTCATTTGTTGATCAAAAATGAAGTTTTCATTGCTCCGCATTTCAACCACATGTGATCCATTCACAGGATCGCTGCCCCATGCAAGGATTCTTTCGTCCGGGGGTCGCCTGCCTGCCCGAAGGGAATCATCCCCTTGATACATTCAGGCCTGGAAGAAACATTCCATTTATCCGAGGCGCATGCGGAAAGATTGCGCCTGACTGATGGAAAGTTCACCGATGAGTTAGTCTCTGAAAGCCAGCAGAGAAAACTGGCGAGCCTGTGGGAGCGTGCTACACAGAGCCCTTACTACTCGTCACAAAAAGCGGTCGGAGAAAAGTCACTGGAAGCTCTCCCGGTGACGCCGAAGGCCGCGCTCAAGAAGGACCCGTCGAATTTCCTGCGACGCACCGATACCCCGTACCACAAGTATTACGAGACCTCGGGTTCCACTGGTGTTCCGACCCCTACTCCCCGGTTGGTGGAGGACTCGATATGGAACACCGTCTCGGTCGCCACGCTCTGGAGTCGGGTGCTGAGCCCGGGTGACCGGGTCGCCGCGCTGCTGCCGTCCGATGTGGCGCCCGTGTGCGACCTGGTGTCCGGCGCGGCGGAGTATCTGGGGTGCACCATGCTGCGGGCCTACCCCTTCACGCAGGGCATCTGCGACTGGGACCGACTGGAATCTCTGTTCGACGGCTATCGGCCCCAGCATGTGTTCGCGGCCCCCGGCGTGATCCTTCAGTGGACGCGCCTGCTGAAGCGGCGCGGAAGACTCGCCCAGGTCCGAGCCGGCGTCGAGTCGCTGATGTTGCTCGGCGAAGTGAGCAGCCGGTCACTGCGGGCGCGCCTCGCCGAGATCTGGGACGCGCGGGTGATCGACGTGTCGTACGGCAGCACGGAGACCGGGACCATCGCCGCCGGCTGTGAACAGGACCGGCTGCACCTGCTGTTGCAGAGCCACGTGGTGGAAGTGCTGGACGGCGACCGCCTGTCGGCAGCCGAGCCGGGTTGCACCGGAGAGTTGGTGGTCACCACACTCAACAACTACGCCCGGCCGCTGCTCAGGTACGCGACCGGCGACCTGATCACGGTGGGCAGCGGACAGGACTGCGGATGCGGACTGGGCCTGCCCGTGGTGACCGTCCACGGCCGGAACACGGAGGGCGTGACGGTCAGCGGTGTTCCACTGTCCGCGGGCGCCATCGAGGAGATCGTCTATTCGGCGGTCGGCGTGACGGGTTACCTGGTGCAGCTCAAGCGCCCCGAGGGCATCTCCGCCCGGCTGGTCCTGGAGCAGGACGTCGACTTCTCCGGCGATCCGGAAGAACTCCACGAGACACTCCGGAAAGAATTCGCCGGAATAGGCATCGAATGGACACAGATCGTCTCCGTGGAGGAGCTTCCGTCAGTGAACAAGTCCGGCGGCAGCCAGAAGAACTGGAAACGCACCAATATCCAGTGGGTGGGGTAGGAAATTGCTTTTCGACGCGTTACGGACATCTGACGGCGGGGCTCGGCAGGGCGGTGCGGACCTGTGGTGCACCTATGCGGCCGTCCGTACCCTGACATGGCTCGGCGAAAAGCCGACGGATCCAGAGGGAACAGCACGTTTCCTTCTCTCCGCACAGAACTCGGACGGCGGATACGCCTGGCAAAAGGGTCTGGCGTCGGACGTCTGGGCCACCTACTACTGCACGCAGGCGCTCACCGACCTCGGTACTGGTATTCCGTCCCGGCCCGAGCTGGAACAGTGGCTCGCCACCGCCCGGGACGCGTCCGGCGGCTTCGCGATGACCCCCGGACAACGGGCCGATGTATGGGCCACCTACTACGCCGCCCGCACCTATGCCGAGATCCTCGGCACCGACATCCCCCAGCGGGACGAGTTGCGGAGCTGGCTCGCCGGACTGCAGCGGCCCGACGGCGGTCTCGGCTGGTATCCGGGATCTACGGACTCGGATGTACGCGCGTGCTACTACGCGGCGACCGCCTGGAGGGCCGGCTTCGGTGACGCCCCACCACCATGGGATCTGCCCGCGCTGGTCGGCTGGCTCAACGGCCGTCAGACACCCACGGGCGGGTTCGTCTTCCACGAGTCGGCCCATGCGGACGACCTATGGGCGACGTTCCGAGGCGTGCGCGCCCTGGCGGCGCTCGGGACAAGTCCCGGCCGGGAGGCGGACTGCGTCGACTGGATCACCGCTCGGCAGTCCCCGGGTGGGTCCTTCACTCGCTGGGACGACTACCCCGATGCCGACGTGTGGGCGGCGTTCAGCGCGGTCGGTGCTCTGCAGACGCTCGGTCGCGGCCCGCGCGACAGCGGCGCGGTGGTCGCCTTCCTGAAGGAATGCGAGCTGCCGGAAGGCGGCTTCACCTACCGTCCTGTTTCCTCCGCCGGGGACAGCCTGGCCACCTCCGCGCTCTTGCTGGCGCAGTCGGCAACGGGGGTGGACGAACCGTCGGAGGCTCCGGCGCACTGGCTGCACGCGGCCCATCTGCCGTACGAGGACGGCGTGATGTACATGCCTGGGCGGGGAGCGGAGGTCCGTTGCACCCTGTGGGCGGTGTCCGCGCTCGCCACGGCGGATCAGAAACAGCTCGACGCGGAGCGGCTGGTGTCCTGGCTGCGGCAGTTGCAGAACAGCGACGGAGGCTTCGGTTACTGGCACGGCCGTGCGTCGGACATGGTGGCGACAGTGTCGGCCGTCGACATCCTTGCGGGCCTCGGCCGCCGCACTGACGAACTGGACGCCTCCGCCTTGCGCGCCTTCCTCGATTCGTGCCGGGCCGAAACCGGCTATCGCTACTCCCCGGGCGCCGCCGTGACCGCCTCGACCACCGCGCAGGGACTGAGACTGCTGCACCGGCTGAACGGCACGACCGGCGGCACGGCGGAAGACCCACGCAAGGCAGCCGACCTTCTGCTGTCGCCATACGCCTCGCGGCTGGGGGGCTACGGCGCGACGTCACGTTCCGTCCCGGACCTGGTCTCCACCTACCAGGTCGTCCTGACGCAGCAGACCCTCGGCCTCGCCGTGGACCAGCCCGCGCTGGACCGTTTCCTGGACCGAGTACGGCTGGCCGACGGGGGCTACGCCTGGAGCCCGCTCGGCAATCGCAGTGGCGGCCCGCTCGCCACAGCCCTCGGAACGCTGCTGGTGAGGGACACCCCACTCCCTGCGCTCAACCTGTGAACCTCCCGCCCGCCCCGAGCGACCTTGGCCCCGCGCCCGTTTCGAAGGACAGTCATGCCCACTATCGCGGTCGACACCTCCGTGGACGATCCCGCTCTGCGCAAGCACTTCACCAAGAGCATCAGCCTCTGGCTACGTGCGCAGGACGTCGACATCAACCACGTCATCACCCGATTCACCCACGCACAGGAAGGTGACCTCTTCAGCGGCCCGTTCCCTCTGGCAGCGGATTTCGCGTTCGTACGCCTCACTGTCGACCACTCCCGCAGCGAAACGTTCCGGCAGGAACTCGCACGCCGCGTCGTACAGGAACTTCGTCCGCGTATCAGGCCCGACCGCATCTTCGTTCAGTTCGATCTGGTCGACCCCCGACTCCACGTCACCGGTGCGTCCCTCGTCGAAACAGCCGAAGGAGCAGTCCATGAGTAACCCCGACCAGGCTCTGCGCGCGGAGGTGAGGACAGCCGTCGGGGAGATCCTGAAGGTCACCCTCGACCCGTCCCAGGACGACCAGCCCCTCAGCGTCCTTTACGAGCACTACGACAGCCTCGCAGTCATCGACTCCGTCGGCGTGGTCGAGCAGCGCACAGCAGTCTCCATCGACCTCGTCGAGGACGACCTCAGAGTGACCTTCGCCAGCGTCACGTCGATCGTCGGCCTGGTCAGCCGCAAGCGGGCGGCTGCCTCGGTCTTGGAGAGCGGGTTCTGATGGCCGCCCCTCCCGCGGCCCGGCCCGCCCCGCAGCCTGCCCGGTTGGACCCTCAGGAGTGCCTCGACGGGGTGCTGTCGGCTCAGGAGACGCCGGTGGGCGCGGTGGTCGACTGGTCACGGCTGCGTGTCCTCGACCCCGGGGACCTGCTCGCGCTGCTCCCGGCCGAGGTCCCCTTCGCCACCTCCGGGTCGACCGGGCCGCCGGCTGTGTGGCTGCGCGGGCGGGGCCAACTCGTGGCCGAGACCGCCGAGCTGGCCCGCGCGCTCGCCGGTGCCGAACCGGACGCACTCGTCGTCCACGCACCGCTGCACCACCTCTACGGCATGCTTTTCGGAGCCCTGCTGCCGACACTGCTGGGCCGTCCTGCCTACTACACGCACACCACCGATCCGCTCCCGCGCTCGGCTCGACGGCTGCTCGTCGTCGGGGTCCCGTCGTCGTGGTGGCGCTTCGACCGCGCCCCCGCGGAACTGTCACGCTACGAGCGACTGACGGTCACCCACAGCACTGGACCGCTGCCATCGGCGGCCCACCGGGTGAGAGACCGCCGGCCCGAGCTCGGACTGTTCGAAGTGCACGGCTCGACCGAGACCGGAATGGTCGGACGACGTACGCACGAGCACGACGACTGGACGCTCGCCCCGGACGTGTCCCTGGCCGACCCCTCGGTGCCGGGCCAACAGGCGCTGCTGGCGGTGCGCAGCCCTCGGCTGGCCAGGCCGGCGGGCGGCGACTTTCCCTCGGAGCACGTCCTGGACGACGTGGTGGAGACGGTCGACGCCCGTACCTACCGGCTCGTCGGACGAGGCGGCAAGACCGTGAACATCAATGGCCGGAGAGCCGACCTGCGCGCCATTGAGGCCACTCTGCGGACAGCGGTGCCCACAGCGGCACCCGTCTGTCTCCTCGTCGACGATCCGGTGCGTGGCGAGTGGTACGAGGTTCGCACACACGGTGGGCCCCCGGAGCGGCAAGCCGTCGAGGAGGCCGCCCTCCGGCTGCTGCCTCCGTGGCAAGCACCACGCGCCGTCCTCATGACAGCCCGACCCTCGGCTACCTGACGCACCGGCACGACACCCGCCTCTGGCACTCCCCGAGCGCAACCCCCACGACCCCGTCCGGGAGGGACCCCCGATGCCCCCTGCCACCGCCGCCCTGCCCTCGGCGACACTGCGCGATGTCCTCGCCAGAGTCGTGGAGATACCCGAACTGCGCGCCACCTACGAGAAATTCCTGGACCTGGACTCCGTGACGCTCACGGACCTGCCCGTACTGACAAAGGAAACGCTGGCCGGTGCCCTGGACGGAGTGGTCCAGCAGGCCCGGTCCCGCCCGCACGGCGCGTACGTGTACGGCAGCGGCGGGACCACAGGTACCCCCCGGCTCAGCCTGGTGCCGACCGGCATGTTCGTCGAGGACATCGCCCGGCACTGGCAGCCGCTCGCCTCCGACGACATCCTCGTCAACTTCAACACGCCCGGCCGGATGTGGTCGTCGCACAACTTCTTCAACGCGGTCGCTCACCACGCGGGTGCCGTCACCATCCCCCTGGGAGCGGTCGCCAACGACGAACTCGCGGACTGGTTGGACTTCGTCGACCAGCTGGGCGCCACCGCCCTGGACGCCACACCCAGCCAGATAGCCCGGATTCTGGAGTTCTGCGACTCCACCGGCCGTCCGCTGCCCGCCTTCCGCAAACTGCTGTGGACGGGCGAGGGCTACAGCAAGCGGGCTGCCGAGATCACGCGCCGACTGATGCCCGACGGCCGGCTCTACGGCGTGTACGGCTCCACGGAGAGCTGGGTGATCGGGGTCAACGAGCCCGACTGTCCCACCGACACCTTCCACGTGGTGCCCTACCAGCACGTGGAGATCGAGGACGGGGCGGTGCTGGTCACCAACACCCATCCAGAAAGCGTCAACCCCATCCTGCGCTACCGGATCGGCGACCTGGGCCGGTTCGTCGACTGCCCCTGCGGACGCCCCGACCGCGCCCTGCAGATACTGGGCCGGGACGATCCGCAGCTGAAATTCGCCAGCATCCTGCTGCTGCCGACCGACGTCACCGACGTGGCGCGCGCTGTTTCCGGTGTCCGTGACGTGCAGTTGGTGCTTTTCCGCCACGGTCAGCCGGACGAGCGGATGGAGGTACGGCTCCTGGTCGAGTCGGAGACGCCCCGCGGGGACATCGAACACCTCGTCCACCAGCGCATCGTCACCCAGGTCTACAAGCTCGGCTTCGCCGTGGGTTCCTCCCCGAACCGCCTGGTCGTCCAGGTTGTGGACGAGCTCGTCACCAGCGTCCAGACGCAGAAGACACCCCTGGTCGTCCACGCGGAGAAGGCGGGCGTCGCGCCCGGTGTGCCCGCCGGGGACCAGGACTGACGTACCAGCAGTACAACACCCACTCACCCGAGAACACGGAGAAGAGACTCACATGGCACGTCTGATCGTGGTCAGCGGAGGCGGCACCGGTATCGGCCGGGCCGTCGCCGAAAAGTTCGCCCAGGACGGGGACGAGGTCGTCATCCTGGGCCGCCGGGCCGAGGTACTCGACCGTACGGCGGCGCAGATCACCGACGGGGGGGCCGCCGTCAAGGTGGTGCCGCTGGCGGCGGACCTGGCCGAGCCCGCCGAGGCCGACCGGGTCCGGGACGTCCTGGGCCGACAGTACGGCCGTGTCGACGTACTCGTGCACAGCGCGGGCGGCAACACCGCGCTGGGCGCCCCGCCCGCCGAGGGCAGCCCGGCCGCACAGGCGGCAGCGCACTGGACCGGCAACTTCCGCGCCAACGCGCTGACCACCGTGCTGCTCACCGAGGCTGTTCGGGACCTGCTCGTGTCACCCGGCGGGAGGGTCGTCCTGCTCAGCTCGATCGCCGCTTACCGCGGCTCGGGTTCCGGCTCGTACGGCGGGGCCAAGGCCGCGCTCCACCCGTACGCGTATGATCTCGCCGCCGCGCTGGGCGGGCAGGGCATCACCGTCAACGTGGTCGCGCCCGGCTACATCGCCGAGACGGAGTTCTTCCAGGGCGCCTTGTCTCCGGAGCGTGAGCGCACCCTGGTCGGCCAGACGCTCAACGGGCGGGCCGGCACCCCGCAGGACGTCGCCGAGACGGTCCACTGGCTGGCGTCCTCGGCAGCCGGCCACGTCACCGGCCAGATCGTCCAGGTCAACGGCGGCGCGGAGCGGGGCCGGTGACCATCACACCCCCTCCCGTCGTCGCCGACATCTCAGGCCCGGCGGCGCAAGCGTCCACCGGCGCCGGGGGACCGCCGCCTGATCCCGGCGGTCTGCCCGACCGGCCCCCGGCGGGATTGCGTCTGTCTCTGGCCGAGCGAGCACGATTCCTCACCACCGGAGAACTCAACCCGGTCACCTGGCGGGCCGAGGCACACCGGTGGGCCACCACCGCCGACGGGGTGTACAGGGCCACGACCGAACTGCGCGCGCTCCCGGCGACGGGCCACGAGCTGCGTATCGGCGTCAAGGACACCGTGGACGTGGCCGGCTTCGCCACCCGGCTGGGGCTGCGCCGCTACCGGCACCATCCCGCCCGCTCCGGCGCGCCGTTGCGTGCCCTGCGCGGCGCGTCGGTCGTCGCCAAACTCGTGACACCGGAACTGAGCATCGGCCAGGACCATGGATGCGCCAACCCTCTTTTTCCGGCCGTCGACCCCTCCGGGTCGAGCACAGGCAGCGCCGTGGCGGTCGCGGCGCACATCTGCGACATCGCGCTGGGCACCGACACGGTCGCGTCCGTGCGATACCCGGCCGCGGCTTGCGGGGTCGTCGGACTGCGACTGACCCACGACCCCCGGCTGCTCGACGGAGTGTTCCAGCTCTCCCCGCTGCTGGACGCACCCGGCTGGCTGGCCCGGACCGCCGACGACCTGGCCTACTTCTGGAACCGCGCGGGTCTGAGCGGACTCGGCCCGGCCCACGACAGCCCACCCGACCCCCCGGGACTGCGGATCGGCATCGTGCGCGAGGCCCTGGACAGCGCACTCGCCCCTGCTGTCCGCTCGGGGCTCGACCACCTGCGCGCCACTCTGGAACAGGCGGGCCACTCGGTGGTGACAGTCCGGCTGGACAAACTGTGGCACCACCGGGCCACGACATACGAACTGTGCGCGCGGACCGCGTGGGACCGCTACCAAGCCGTCCGCCAACGCCTCAACGACCACCTGGACGACTCCACCTTGCTGGCTCTGGAAGCCGGCGCCGAGATCGGGGACGAGCGGTACACCGAGATCCTCGACGCACTGCGGCTCACCCGAGAGGGGGTGCCGGCGCTCTTCACCGAGCAAGGCGTGGACCTGTGGCTGCTCCCGGTGGACCCCCGGCTGCCCCGGGCTCCTCATGAGTCCTCGGCCTCCGCCTCCACCATTCCGCGCCCGGACGACCCCGACTTCGACCAGCGGGTCGGGTTCTCCCCGGTGGCAAGCTTCGCGGGACTCCCGGCGATCACCTTCCCCGTCGCCGTGACCTCTGCGCCGCGTATCCCCGTACCGCTGCAGGCAGTCGGACCGGCGGGCAGCGAACCGCTGCTGATCCGCTTCGCTCAACTCGTCTCGAGGGCCGTCGGGGACCTGGGGATCTGGCCCGCTCCGGCAGACGCGCCGGGCAGCCCGGAGAGGAAGGTGCTGTGAGCCACCCTCAGGAACAGGCCCCGGCCACGTCGCCCGGTGTGCCGGTTGTCGCTCTCCGCCCGCCCGGTGCCGGACCTTTCGTCGGTGTGTGGGTGCCGAGCGTGGTCACGGTCATCGGGACCGGCCTCGCCGTCTTCGGACTGAGCTGGTGGATCAGCAGGGCACCGGACGGTGGCGCCCACCTGGGCGTCGTTGTCGCCGTCGCCAGTGCCGTCTCCCTCCTCAGCGTCCTGTTGCTTGCCGGGGTGATCGACTCCGCAGACCGCCGTCGTACCGTCATCACCCTTCTGTTGGTGCTGGTGGCCCCGCTGACGGTGCTCCTGCACCTGTTCGGGCTGAGCCCGGGCGGGACCTTCGCTCTCCTGGCCGCCGGCCTGTGCTACGTACTCGTCTATTCCTTGCAACAGATCTACATGGCCGCGGTCGAGAACATCGGCGCCGACTTGGCCCCGCCCTCCTGGCCCCCGGCTCGCACCGCGCTGCTCACCCAGATCCATCCTCAGGTCGCCCGTGTCATCGCCCCGTTGGCGGCGGGCGCGCTACTCACCTACGGCAGTCTGCGTTGGGTCTCCCTGGCCGCGCTGGTCTGCACGCTGCTCGCCCTGGCCGCCGTTCCGCTGCTCGGCCGGGCGGTGGCCGCCGCAGAGCTGACGGGCGGACCTGAGGCGAGCGGGGTCACCAGGGGGAATCCGCTGACGCTGCTGCGGGGCGTGTGGCGGGACGCGGCCGGATCGGTGCGGCTGATCCGCAGCCATCCGGAGCTGGTCTTCCTCGTCTTCTTCGGCGCCCTCGGCAACTTGATCGTGTTCCCCTTCTACTCCGTCCTGCCGGCCTTCAATGCCGAGTACCACATCTCCACCACCGCCCAGGCCGCTCTCTACAGCACCGCGTCGTCCGCCTACGGTGTCGGCATGCTGGTCGGCTGCCTGGTCCTGGTCCGCATACCGCCGCCGGCCGGCGCCCGAGCAAGCCTCAGGCTGGCCAGCATCGCCTTCGCCCTCATCCTGGCGGTACTGCTCGGCACCACCATCGCGCCCTGGCCCGCCACGGTCGTCGTCGCGATGGCGGCCACCGGCGGACTGTTCTCCATCCTCGTCGCCGTCGGCGGAGCCGTATGGCTGCGGCTGACGCCCGCCGCGATCCGCGTTCGCGTCTTCAGCCTGCGGCGCCTGACGGTGTTCTCCACCATTCCGCTCGGCTCGATGCTCATGGGCATCGGCGGCTCGGTCATCGGATACCGCGTGTTTATCCGAGGCATGGTCGTCTTCACCCTCATCGCGCTGGCCGTGGTCTGGACGCAGTACCGCCGCGCCGTATCCACCCCCCAGTCCACCGTCTGAGGAGAGCAGCACATGCAGACCTTGCTGGATTCGCAGGGCGGAGACCTCCGCAGCCTGCCGGCCGGCCCCTATCTGGACCTGGGGACCTGCGTCAACCGGTACGGCCCGCCGCCCTCGGTCGAAAGGGCGCTGCGCGGCATCGATCCCAAACAGATCCTGGCCCATCCCTACGGTTCCGAGGAAGCCTTCACCGAGGCTTACGCGACCTTCATGGGAGCCGAACCGCACCAGCTGATACCCGGCCGCGGAATCACCGAGTTCATCCGCGTTCTGGGCCAGTTGCTGCCGACCGAGCGGGTCGCCGTCATCACCCCCGACTACACGGACACCATCCGCTGGTTCCCCACCCACCTGGACCCGCCCCGAGGCGTCACGGAAACCGTCGAGACCCGCCTGGAACGACTCGAACAGGCGCTCGCGACCCACCCGTACGTCTTCCTGTCCAATCCCAACAACCCGCTCGGCCTCTACCTGCACCGCGACCGCCTGGAAGCACTGGCCCGTGCCCATCCGCAGTCCGTGCTGATCGTCGACGAGGCCTACATCGAGCTCATCCCCGAACACCGGGAACTGTCCATGGTCCGCAGCGGCCTGACCAACGTGGTCGTCCTCAGATCGCCCAACAAGCTGTTCGGCATAGCGGGCACCCGCACCGGCGCCCTGTGGACGCTCAACGCGGATATCGCGGCACGGGTACGGGAACGCAAGCTGAACTGGACGCTATCGCACGTCGACAGCGTCCTGGCCACCGCCGCGCTGGCCGACGGCGTCTGGGTGGAGAACACCCGCGCGGCCCTGCTGCGCGACTCCGCCGAGCTGGAGGAGATCCTCGCCGAACGGTTCGACGGCGTGGTGCGCGGCGTGCCGATCCACTACCGATTCGTCGCGGCCGACGACCCGCTCGAAGCACAGCGGTACTTCCTGGACCACGGCGTCGTCGTCCGCGCCTTCGACGGCGCGCACCCCGGACGCGTGTCAGGTCTGCGGATCACCGCCCCCACCAGCGCGGAGCTGGCGGAACTGCGCAGCTCCCTGCACTCCGGCTGACCGACTGTCCCGCACGGGAAAACCCCGCACCTCTGAAAGAAAAGGGAAACTGGTGCCCCAATCCGCCCTCACGCTGGACGACGTCCTGCGCCTTCTCACCGAGCACGAGGAGGACGCCGCCCGCACCCTGAACATGGTGCCCTCCGAGAACGCGACATCCGGCCTCGCGAAGCTCCCGCTCTTACTGGACCCATATCACCGCTACTTCTTCAACGAGAGCGGCGACGAGGCCCGCTGGCACTTCCGGGGCGCCGAACGGCTGCGCAGCCTGGAGACGGCACTCACCGTGCCCCTGCTGGAGGAACTGGGACGTGCCCGCTACGTCTCCACCAAACCGCTCAGCGGACTGAACGCCATGACACTGGCCCTCGGCACACTCGGCGGAGAACCGGGCTCGACGGTGGCCACCATCGCTCCTGAGAACGGCGGGCACTACGCCACTCCCAGCGTGGCGCAGCGACTCGGACTGCAAGTGGAGTACCTGCGCGGCCCCGACCCTCACAGCCTGGACCTGGACCACGCCGCCCAGGTGCTGAGCCGGGTGCGGCCCGCACTGGTCTACGTCGACCAGTCGCACTGCCTCTTCCCCCTCGATGTCCGCAGTCTCGTCGCCACGGTGCGGGCAGCCTCACCGGAAACGGTGGTACACGTGGACGCCAGTCACTGGTTCGGCCTGATCCTCGCCGGGATTCTCCCCAACCCCCTCGACGAGGGCGCGGACAGTTTCGGCGGCTCGACGCACAAGACGTTCCCCGGCCCCCAGAAGGCGGTGCTGCTCACCCGGGACCCGGCCATCGAGAAGCGGATCCGGGACACGCAGGACTACCTGATCAGCAGCCACCACTTCGCGGCCACCATCAGCCTCGGCATCGCTCTGCTGGAGTTCCGCGACTTCGGCGGCACCGAGTACGCGCATGCCGTGGTGGCCAACACCAAGGAGTTCGGCCGACTGCTCACCGAGCGCGGCCTGACCGTCGTGGCGGCCGACCGTGGCTATTCGGCCGGCCACCAGCTGTGGCTCGATACCGCAGCAGACGGCATCGCCCCCAGGACAGCGGCCGACCGCCTCGCCACAGCCGGCATCAAGGTCAACTTCCTGGACGGACTGCCCGGCTTCACCGGCCAGGGCCTGCGGATCGGCCTCAACGAGCCTACCTACCACGGCCTTTCGGGAACCGACCTGGTGGAACTGGCCGACTTGTTCGTCAGCGCCGTACAAAACGATGGCCCATACGAGGAGTTGGCCGACCGCACCGCCCTGCTGCGCCGCCGGCCCCGGATCGGCGCCCGCCTCGACGAGACCTCGCCGCTCTGGCGGACGGCCGTGGCTCTCGCCACCAACTCCCTGCGCACGGTGCCCGGGTCGGGGCTGAACTCCGTGGAGGCGGCATGAGCAGCCGCCCGGTGATCGGCATCGCCGCCTATCACGAGCAGGCTCGCTGGAACATCTGGAACACCGACGCCACCATCATCCAGCAGTCCTTCGTCCGTGGCGTGACCCGAGCTGGAGGGAGAGCCGTCGTGCTGCCCCCGGACGAGCGCGACGCCGACGTCCTGGACCGGCTCGACGGCCTGCTCCTGCCCGGTGGGGCGGACATCGACCCGGCGTACTTCGGACAGGACCGCCACCCGGCCACCGACCAGCCCAGCCAGGACAGGGACGCCGGTGAACTCCTGCTTCTGCGCGCGGCCCTGGAGCGTGACCTGCCCGTGCTCGGCGTCTGCCGGGGCCTGCAGTTACTCGTCCTCCAGTACGGCGGTACCCTGCACCAACACCTGCCCGACGTGCTCGGGCATTCCGGGCACCTTCCTCAGGAAGGCGTCCTGGGCGAGCACGAGGTGGTGTTCACCGCGGGCAGCCGAGTCGCCGCGGTGTACGGTCGCTCCGCCCGGGTCAACTCCCATCACCACCAAGGCGTCGCCGACCCCGGTCGACTACGTGTGTCGGGCCGCAGTCCCGACGGTCTGCCCGAGGCGATCGAGGACGCCGCCAGGCGTTTCGTCCTCGGGGTGCAGTGGCATCCGGAGATATCCGACGACGAGGCGCTCTTCACGGCCTTCGTCGCCGCGTGCCAGGACATACCGCTTCGGGCCGGGTCCGGTGGTCCCGCGGGCACGCCGACCCCTGCGCGGTCCGGATGATCATTCCACGCAGGCCCACGGAATACTGGATCCGCCTCATCGCGGTCGACGAAAGCAGTCGCGTGCTCCTGATCAGAGAGGACGTCGGGGAGGAGTACCCGGCGTCGGCTCCGGCGTGGAGCCTGCCAGGCATGCGGCATGATCCGAAGATGGCCGCCGAGGATGCGGCGGAGGTGCTCCTCGCGCGGCTGGCTCTGCCGCCGGCGAAACCACAGCGGCTGCGGCAGCGGACGGTCTCCGCGATCATTGCGGGCGAGGTCGCCCGGAGGGAAGAGATTCTCTTCCTGGTCAGGTCGGACGGGTCAGGATCACCCGGGGAGGGGCTGTGCTGGCATCCGCTCCCGGAAATCCGTACGCCTGCCGACCGGCCGCTCCCGTCGGATGTGGCCGACCTGCTCTCGGACATCCTCACCGCATCGCTCCCCCAGGGACCGATCTCGGACGGTCCGTGAAGCGTTGGGAGAACGAGGGTCGCCACTCACTGTGGCGGCCCTCGTTCGCAGAGTCTCGTCGCTGGCCCGCCGAAGCTGATGAGGATCCTTGAAGTTCGCAGCCCGTGTTCGGACCGGTCCCCACACCCGCTCTTGTTCCCACCCGGCGAAGACCTCTCAGTTGTCACGCCGACCCGGGTCTTCGGGGCAACTCGTAGGCGAAGCTGACCGGGTCGGTGAGCCGACCATCGGCCGTATTGGGGCCCAGCTCGGGGGAGAACTCGGCGGCGTGCTCCGCGAGAACCGAGAGCGGCAGGAACGACGTCGATCGGATGTGCCCCGTGAGTTCACGGATCGTCCAGTGGTGCTCAACAGAGAAATCGTGGCGTCCGGCGAACTCGAACCCGGCACGGGACAACATCACATGATCGGGATCCTCCTGCCGTGCCTGATTCCAGTCAGGCGGGACGCGACCCGACGAGGGCGTTCTGCCATCTGCGGAGCAGGCTGTCGAGCGCGTGCTGCCAGTCGTTGGGGCCTGCCCACGGGGACGTCGACCAGCACAGCGCCAGGCAGCCGCCGGGCCTGAGCCAGGCATGGGCGAGCCCGGCGACCACCATGCGGCGGAGCCGGTGGAAGGCATTGCCGATGACGATCAGCTGGAAGCTGCCTGGCTCGGCGCGCAGATCCTCGGCGCCGGCGGTGACCGTCAAGTATGAGGTCTGCGTGGGCGGCGATCTCCTCGGCGCGGACTACCTGGGTCATATCGGGTTCGGCATCCACGACCCACACGTCCGCGAACGGTCGCGGAGCGGGAACGCGCACTGGCCGGTGCCGCACGCGAGGTCGAGCATACGTCCGCCCCCGGACGGGGCTGCCTGCTCTAGGAGACGGTCGATCACCGCGCCGGGGTAGGGGAGCCGGAACCGTGTCGACGATCACGAAATTACGTGATCGTTCACAAACCGTCCGTAGTAGCCGACGGTGCCCTGGTACAGGCTGCGCTCGAACCTCACCGCGTCGGTCATACAGCCACCATCGCATGAACCGGAGGAGGCCCCTGCCAAGCTGGTTGGCCAGCAACTCCCAGTCGCTGCCCATTTACGTCCGGCACCCCGCCCGTCGCCTGGGCCGCAACAAGTGGCGGCGAAGAGCGCGGCGGTGGACTCACAGTAGCCTCACCGAGAACCCGACAACGCCACACATGCCGACATGATCTCCATATCTGACTTAACCGGAATCGGCGTCCAGAATGCGTCCAGACGATCATGGAATCATGATCACGACAGGGTCGCCAGGACCCTCACGCCCTCGCCCCGACCAGGAAAGTGCCTGGTCAGAAGGTTTCTCCTCGCGTAGCGAGTGGTGGGGCGGGTGGGACTCGAACCCACGACCGACGGATTATGAGTCCGCTGCTCTAACCGGCTGAGCTACCGCCCCATAGCGGCGTGTCGCGTACATCTGTGCGCGCCGTCTGCCGCAGCATAGCCGCTCATACGATCTCCTGCCTCGGATGGTCGGCTTCCGCGGCCCTTCATGACCTTGAGGACTCGGGCGCGGGCGCGGCGGTTCCCCCGGGCATGAGACCGGACATGAAAAAGGACCCCTGAGGGGCCCTCGTTCAGCATGCTCCCCCGACTGGACTCGAACCAGTAACCTGCCGGTTAACAGCCGGCTGCTCTGCCAATTGAGCTACGGAGGACCGAGCTCCCCCGACTGGACTCGAACCAGTAACCTGCCGGTTAACAGCCGGCTGCTCTGCCAATTGAGCTACGGAGGAATGCCTCGTTGCATCGAACGTACCTACCTGGGTATCCGCCAGGGGGCGCCCGCTCGCTGCGACACATACATTAGCGCAAGCAGGGGGGTGCTCCGCCAATCGGTACTCCTCGGCACCGTCGGCGCACCAGAGAGCTACGCATGGGAAGGGTGGTCGTCATGCGCTACCGGCTGACGTTCGTCGCCGGACTCGCCCTGGGTTACGTCCTGGGTACGAGGGCCGGACGCGAACGCTACGAGACGCTGAAGAAGTCCGCGCGGCAGATCGCGCAGAACCCGGCCGTCCGCAACACCGCCGAGACAGCCGCCCAGCAGGGCCGCCAGTTCGCCGGCAAGGCCCTGCACTCGGTGAGCGACAAGGTCGGCGACCTCGGCGACCGCGTCCCCGAGTCGGTGGCCCAACGAGTCCGCTCCCTGCGCAGTCACAACGGCCACGGCACCACGACGACCGAGGACGACTGGGGCACCAGCACCACCTAGCCGCGCTCGCCGGCGCCACCGCGTGGGCGAGACGGGCCACGGCGCGCCCGCACCCGGTGCGGCACGGTCACCCCTACGGCGCCCACGGCCGAAGCAGGCGCGGCGCTACGGCAGAATTTGAGGCATGGGGATAGTCGCCGGGTTGGACAGCTCGCCCGATTTCACTCGCATCGTGGTCTGCGACACGGACACGGGCGCCGTGCTGCGCCAGGGCTACGCGCCGCATCCGGTCGACACGCCGGAAGGCGGGCGGCGGCCCAGCGACGTGGACCCGCAGGCCTGGCTGCTGTCCCTGGGGGAGGCCGCGGGCGGCGGGCTGCTCGAGGGCGTGCAGGCCATCGGCGTGTCCGCCCAGCAGAACGCGCTGATCCCCCTGGACGCGCAGGGCGCCACCGTGCGCCCGGCGATGGTGGGCGGGGACAAGCGGGCGCAGGTCGCGGCGGCCGATCTGATCGACGCGCTGGGCGGGCGCGAGGCGTGGGCGCAGGCGGTGGGGAGCGTTCCGCAGGCCGCGCACCCCGTCACCAAGCTGCGCTGGCTCGCCAAGAGCGAGCCGGAGAACGCGCGGCGGACCGCCATGCTGCTCCAGGCCCACGACTGGCTGGTGTGGCAGCTGCTCGGGCGGCCGGTGCGCCGGACCACCGATCGCGGCGGGGCCTCTGGCACCGGGTACTGGTCCGCGGCCACCGGCGGCTACCGGCCCGACCTGGTCGAGCTGGCCCTCGGCCACCAGGCGATGCTGCCCGAGGTGATCGGCCCGTCCGCCGCGGCCGGTACGACGCCGGAGGGGCTGCTGATTTCCGCCGGGACGGGTGAGACGATGGCCGCCGCCTTCGGTCTCGGGCTGGGGCTGGGCGACGCCGTGGTGTCCCTGGGGGCTTCGGGGTCGGTGATGGCCGTCCACCCGGAGGCGCTCGTCGACCAGAGCGGGATGATCACCTCGCTCGCCGACGCCACCGGCATGCACCTGCCGGTCGTGACCACCCTGAACGCGGTACGGACCCTGCGCGGAACGACCGAGCTGCTCGGCGTGCCGGACCTGGAGAGCCTGTCCGAGCTGGCGATGAAGTCGACGCCGGGGTCCCACGGTCTGGTGTTCCTGCCCTATCTGGAGGGCGAGCGGACGCCCAGCCTCCCGCACACCGCCGGCACCCTGGCCGGGCTGCGGCGCGAGTCGATGCGGCCCCAGCACCTGGCGCGGGCCGCGTTCGAGGGCATGCTGTGCGGGCTCGCGGACGCGCTCGACGTGCTGCGCGGCCGGGGCGTGGACGTACGGCGGATCTTCCTGCTCGGGCCGGCCGCCGAACTGCCCGCCGTGCAGTCCGCCGCGCCCTCGCTGTTCGGCGCGCAGGTCGTCGTACCGCAGCCCGCCGACTACGCGGCGATCGGCGCCGCGCGGCAGGCCGCGTGGGCGCTCGGCGTGACGCAGGGCGCCCTGGACCCGCGGACCCCGCCGGCCTGGCAGGGCGCGGCGGCGCAAGTGCTGGATCCGGGTGAGGACTTGGCGGTGGGGCAGGCCGTGCGGCAGCAGTTCGTGTCGGTACGGGAGCAGACCCATCCCGGGGCATTTCGCCCATAAGGGTGACAACTTCCCCCACTCGTAAGGCTGCTGGAGCCCGCCGTTGGGTTAATCGGTTGAGGTAACGCGGGTGGAGTGTTCGACGATAGGGGCCAAGGGCGACCGAACGCCCCCTCGCCGACTCCGAGAGACCTAGCGTGCTCATACGACTTCTTCGGGCCTTTCTCAGGCCTTACAAGAAACCCATAGCCGTACTGGTGCTGCTGCAGTTCCTGCAGACCTGCGCCACCCTCTACCTGCCCACCCTGAACGCCGACATCATCGACAAGGGTGTCGTGAAGGGGGACACCGGTTACATCCTCTCCTTCGGCGCCCTGATGATCGGCATCTCGCTGACGCAGGTCGTGTGCAACATCGGGGCCGTGTACTACGGCGCCCGGACCGCGGCGGCGCTCGGCCGGGACGTGCGGGCCGCCGTCTTCGACCGCGTGCAGTCGTTCTCCGCGCGTGAGGTGGGCCACTTCGGGGCACCCTCCCTCATCACGCGTACGACCAATGACGTACAGCAGGTCCAGATGCTGGCCCTGATGACGTTCACCCTGATGGTGTCGGCGCCCATCATGTGTGTCGGCGGTATCGTGCTGGCGCTCGGACTGGATGTACCGCTGTCCGGGGTGCTGGTGGCGGTCGTGCCGGTGCTGGGCATCAGCGTCACGCTGATCGTGCGGCGGCTGCGCCCGCTGTTCCGGTCCATGCAGGTGCGCCTGGACACGGTGAACCGGGTGCTGCGCGAGCAGATCACCGGCAACCGGGTCATCCGCGCCTTCGTCCGCGACGAGTACGAGGAGGGCCGCTTCCGGAAGGCGAACGGCGACCTCACCGACATGCAGCTGGCCACCGGCCGCATGCTCGCACTGATGTTCCCGATCGTGATGACCGTGGTGAACCTGTCCTCGATCGCGGTGGTGTGGTTCGGCGCGCACCGCATCAACAGCGGCGGGATGGCGATCGGCGACCTGACCGCGTTCCTCGCCTACCTGATGCAGATCGTCATGTCCGTGATGATGGCCACCTTCATGTTCATGATGGTGCCCCGCGCGGAGGTGTGTGCCGAGCGCATCCAGGAGGTCCTCGACACCGACTCCAGCGTGGTGCCGCCCACGGCCCCCGTCGTGGAGCTGCGCCGGCACGGCCACCTGGAGATCCGAGCGGCGGGCTTCCGCTACCCGGGTGCCGAGGAGCCGGTACTCAAGGCGGTCGAGCTGGTGGCCCGGCCGGGTGAGGTCACCGCCGTGATCGGCTCCACCGGCAGCGGCAAGTCGACGCTGCTCGGGCTGGTCCCGCGGCTGTTCGACGCGACCGAGGGCGAGGTGCTCGTCGACGGTGTGAGCGTCCAGGAGATCGACCCCCGGCTGCTGGCCAGGACGGTGGGCCTGGTCCCGCAGAAGCCGTACCTGTTCGCCGGAACCGTGGCCACCAACCTGCGGTACGGCAACCCGGACGCCACCGACGAGGAACTGTGGCACGCGCTGGAGGTCGCGCAGGCGAAGGACTTCGTGTCGAAGCTGGAGGGCGGGCTGAACGCGCCCATCGCGCAGGGCGGCACGAACGTCTCCGGCGGCCAGCGCCAGCGGCTCGCCATCGCCCGTACGCTCGTGCAGCGCCCGGAGATCTACCTCTTCGACGACTCCTTCTCCGCGCTCGACTACGCCACCGACGCGGCGTTGCGCAAGGCTCTGGCCGCCGAGACCGCCGAGGCGACCGTCGTCATCGTCGCCCAGCGCGTGGCGACCATCCGGGACGCCGACCGGATCGTGGTCCTCGACGAGGGCCGGGTGGTCGGCACGGGCCGGCACCACGAGCTCATGGCGGACAACGAGACCTACCGGGAGATCGTGCTCTCCCAGCTGACGGAAGCGGAGGCCGCCTGATGGCAGGGCCCATGGGACGCATGATGGCCGGGGGCGGCCCCGACCAGCGCTCGATGGACTTCAAGGGCTCGGGCAAACGGCTCGTCGCCCGGTTCGCCCCGGAACGGCTCACCATCTACGGGCTGCTGCTGTGCGTGGTGGTCAGCGTCGGCCTCAACGTGGTCGGCCCGAAGATCCTCGGCAAGGCCACCGACCTGGTCTTCGCGGGCATCATCGGGCGGCGGATGCCGGCCGGGGCCACCAAGGAGCAGGTGCTCGACTCCATGCGCGAACGGGGTCAGGGCTCCGTCGCGGACATGCTCAAGAGCACCGACTTCACCCCGGGCAAGGGCATCGACTTCGACGCCGTCGGCAACGTCCTGCTGCTCGCGCTCGGTACGTTCCTCGTGGCCGGCCTGCTGATGGCGGTGGCCACCCGGCTGGTCAACCGGGCCGTCAACCGCACGATGTACCGGATGCGCGAGGACGTGCAGACGAAGCTGGCCCGGCTGCCGCTGTCGTACTTCGACAAGCGCCAGCGCGGCGAGGTGCTCTCCCGCGCCACCAACGACATCGACAACATCGGCCAGACGCTCCAGCAGTCGATGGGCCAGCTGATCAACTCGCTGCTGACCATCATCGGCGTGCTCGCGATGATGTTCTGGGTGTCCTGGCTGCTCGCCCTGGTCGCCCTGGTCACCGTGCCGCTGTCGTTCGTCGTCGCCACCCGGGTCGGCAAGCGGTCGCAGCCGCACTTCGTGCAGCAGTGGCGCTCGACCGGCAAGCTGAACGCGCACATCGAGGAGATGTACACCGGGCACACCCTGGTGAAGGTGTTCGGGCGGCAGGACGAGTCGGCGCAGCAGTTCGCCGAGCAGAACGACGCGCTGTACGAGGCCTCGTTCAAGGCGCAGTTCAACAGCGGGGTGATGCAGCCGCTGATGATGTTCGTGTCGAACCTGAACTACGTGCTCGTCGCCGTGGTCGGCGGTCTGCGGGTGGCGTCCGGCGCGCTGTCCATCGGTGACGTGCAGGCCTTCATCCAGTACTCCCGGCAGTTCTCGATGCCGCTGACCCAGGTCGCCTCGATGGCCAACCTGGTGCAGTCGGGCGTCGCCTCGGCCGAGCGGATCTTCGAACTCCTGGACGCGGAGGAGCAGGAGCCGGATCCGGTGGCGGCCGAGAAGCCCGCGGAGCCGCACGGACGGGTGGCGCTCGAGCACGTGTCGTTCCGGTACGAGCCCGAGAAGCCGCTGATCGAGGATCTGTCCCTGAAGGTGGAACCCGGGCAGACCGTCGCGATCGTCGGCCCCACGGGAGCGGGCAAGACCACCCTGGTCAATCTGCTCATGCGGTTCTACGACGTCACCGGCGGGCGCATCACCCTCGACGGTGTGGACATCCGCAGGATGTCCCGGGACGAACTGCGCGCCCAGATCGGCATGGTGCTCCAGGACACCTGGCTGTTCGGCGGCACCATCGCGGAGAACATCGCGTACGGCGCCTCGCGCGAGGTCACCCGCGGCGAGATCGAGGAGGCGGCGCGCGCGGCCCACGCGGACCGGTTCGTCCGCACCCTCCCCGACGGCTACGACACCGTGATCGACGACGAGGGCACGGGGGTCAGCGCCGGTGAGAAGCAGCTCATCACCATCGCGCGGGCGTTCCTGTCCGACCCGGTGATCCTGGTGCTCGACGAGGCGACGAGCTCCGTCGACACCCGCACCGAGGTGCTGATCCAGAAGGCCATGGCCAAGCTGGCGCACGGCAGGACGTCGTTCGTGATCGCGCACCGGCTGTCGACGATCCGGGACGCGGACACGATCCTCGTCATGGAGAACGGCGCGATCGTCGAACAGGGCGCGCACACGGAGCTGCTCGCCGCGGACGGTGCCTACGCACGGCTGTACAAGGCGCAGTTCGCGCAGGCCGTGGCCGAGGTGGACTGACCACGGGCGGCCCCGCCTCAGGGTCTTTCGTTCGGATCATGAGCCATGATCCGAACGAGAGGCCCCAGAGGCCCGCTGAAGATCTTGCTCCGGCCGCCCGGCTCGCCCAGGATTGCCGGTCAATGCCAATCGCCGTGAACCGGTGCAAGCCGGGCGCGATTTCAAGATCTTCAGGACGCTTCTAGTCCAGGTAGCCCCGCAACTGGTCGGCGAACGCGTGGTCCCGCAGCTTGTTCAGGGTCTTGGACTCGATCTGCCGGATGCGTTCCCGGGTCACGCCGAAGATGCGCCCGATCTCCTCCAGGGTGCGGGGACGGCCGTCGGCGAGGCCGTAGCGCAGCTGTACGACCTTCCGCTCGCGCTCGCCGAGGGTGGACAGGACGGCCTCCAAGTGCTCCCTGAGCAGCAGGAACGCCGCCGACTCCACGGGTGAGGCGGCGTCGCCGTCCTCGATCAGGTCACCGAGCGCGACATCGTCCTCCTCCCCCACCGGCGCGTGCAGCGACACCGGCTCCTGGGCGAGGCGGAGCACCTCGCCGACCCGCTCGGGCGGCAGGTCGAGGTGGGCGGCGACCTCTTCGGGGGTCGGCTCGTACCCGCGCTCCTGGAGCATCCGCCGCTGCACCCGCACGACCCGGTTGATGAGCTCGACCACGTGCACGGGGACCCGGATGGTGCGGGCCTGGTCGGCGAGGGCGCGGGACATGGCCTGGCGGATCCACCAGGTGGCATACGTGGAGAACTTGTAGCCTCGGGCGTAGTCGAACTTCTCCACGGCCCGGATCAGCCCGAGGTTGCCCTCCTGGACCAGGTCCAGCATGGTCAGCCCGCGGCCGACGTACCGCTTGGCGACGGACACGACGAGCCGCAGGTTGGCCTCGATGAGCCGACGCTTGGCCATCCGGCCCATCACGACCAGCCGGTCCAGGTCGAGGGCGAGCCGTTCGTCCAGGCCGGGGCTGCCGCTCAGCTTCTCCTCGGCGAACAGTCCGGCCTCCACCCGGCGGGCCAGCTCGACCTCCTCGGCCGCGGTGAGCAGCGGGATGCGGCCGATCTCGCGCAGGTACTGGCGGAACAGGTCCGAGGAGGGGCCGCTGGTGTCCGCGCGGGCGGCCGCGGCCGGGGCTTCGACGGGCTCCGGCGCCTCAGTGGGCTCGTGCTCGTCGGTCAGCGCCTCGACGGGCGGCTCCGCAGGCTCGGCCGGCTCGGCCGGCTCGGCCGTGTCCTCCGGCTCCGTCTCCGGGTGGTGCGCGGCACGGCTCTGCGGCGGAACGACCGTGTCGGTCTGTGTGAGGGTCCGGGTCTGCACGGGGGGCGACCTCCAGGGTGATCACTGCTGAGTGGAACCGCGGTGGGGGTGCGATCCGCGGGGGGACGGATCAGCCGCGCTCGGAGGACTCAGGCACCGCACCCCAGTGTGGGGTAAGACACATCACCGCCACGAGGGGCGTGCGGTGACTTTTTGCAGCCGGGTCGTGACGGGATGGTTATCCAGGTCGTTTCCCGGGTGAACGGCGGGCGTGGTGCGGCGGGAGGGGCACATCGGGAGAACGCCGGCAGTAGCCCGGAGCCGTCCCTCAGAGCGCCGCCGCGCCCTTCTCCCGCAGCGCCTGGCCGTACTGCTGGAGGACCCACAGCTCGTTCTGCACGGCCGCCAGGTGGGCGGGGTCGCCGCCGGTGCCGAGGCGGGCGAGGCTGCTCTGGATGTCCTGGATGCGGCGGTCGACGGCCCGGCGGCGGACCCAGACGAGCTGTTCACCCGCGTAGGGCTCGTCGACCGTGCGGCGCATGATCGCTTCCACGGCCAGCTCGGTCACCATCGCGCGGACCGTGTCGTCGGGGGCCGCCTCACGGACGCGGACCAGGTACTCCTGGGGGTCCCGCGTGCCGGACTCGGCGCCGCCCGCCTCCATGATGGCCTGGCGTACGGCCGCGTAGGGCGGGGCGGTGAACTCGTCGATCCCGTAGGCGTCGAAGGCCGGGGAGACCAGCTCCGGGCGCTGGAGGGCGAGTTTCAGCAGCTCGCGTTCCGTGGCGTACACCGGGTTGCGGAGGTTCAGCGCGGGACCGGAGGCCGTGGGGCGCGGGGCGGCCGCCGCGTACGGCTGCTGGGGCGTCCGCGCAGGCGCCGGCCCCCTGCCGCCGCGGTCGCGGGCCCACCGGGCCAGCTGTGCCACCCGCTTGACCACGAACTGGGTGTCGAGGATGCCGAGCATCCCGGCCAGCTCGACGGCGACCTCGTGCTGGGCGCCGCTGTTCTTGATGCGGGCCACGATGGGGGCGGCCTCGTCCAGCGCGGCGGCACGGCCCGCGGGGGTGTTCAGGTCGTAGCGGACGACGATCTGGCGGAGGGCGAACTCGAAGAGCGGGGTGCGCGGTTCGACCAGGTCGGCCACCGCCTCGTCGCCCTTGGCCAGCCGCAGGTCGCAGGGGTCCATGCCGTCGGGAGCGATCGCGATGTACGTCTCCGCGGCGAACTTCTGGTCGTCCTCGAAGGCGCGCAGCGCCGCCTTCTGACCGGCCGCGTCGCCGTCGAAGGTGAAGATCACCCGGGCGCTGCCGTTGTCCATCAGCAGACGGCGCAGGATCTTGATGTGCTCGCCGCCGAAAGCGGTGCCGCAGGTCGCGATCGCCGTGGTCACCCCGGCGAGGTGGCAGGCCATGACGTCGGTGTAGCCCTCGACCACCACCGCGCGGGAGGTCTTGGCGATCTCCTTCTTCGCCAGGTCGATGCCGTACAGCACCTGTGACTTCTTGTAGATCGCCGTCTCGGGCGTGTTGAGGTACTTGGGGCCGTTGTCCGTCTCGTACAGCTTGCGCGCGCCGAAGCCGACCACCTCGCCGCCGATGTCCCGGATGGGCCACATCAGGCGGCCCCGGAAGCGGTCGATGGGACCGCGGCGGCCCTCCTGGGAGAGGCCGGAGAGCAGCAGTTCCTTGTCCGTGAAGCCCTTGCCGCGCAGGTAGCGGGTGAGGTGGTCCCAGCCCTGGGGGCTGTAGCCCACGCCGAAGTGGACGGCGGCGGCCTGGTCGAAGCCGCGTTCGGCGAGGAAGAGGCGGCCGGTCTCGGCCTCGGGGCTGGTGGCGAGCTGCTCCGCGTACCACTGCGCGGCGATCTTGTGGGCCTCGACCAGGCGGATCCGCTCGCCGCGCTGGTGGGCCGGGTTGTACCCGCCCTCCTCGTAGCGCAGGGTGATGCCGGCCTGTGCGGCGAGGCGCTCGACCGCCTCCGAGAAGGAGAGGTGGTCGACCTTCATCACGAACGTGATGGTGTCGCCGCCTTCCTGGCAGCCGAAGCAGTGGAAGAGTCCCTTGCTGGGGCTGACCTGGAAGGACGGCGACTTCTCGTCGTGGAACGGGCACAGGCCCTTGAGGTTGCCGCCGCCCGCGTTGCGCAGCTGGAGGTACTCGGACACGACGGAGTCGATCGGGACCGCGTCCCGTACCGCCTTCACGTCCTCGTCGTTGATCCGTCCTGCCACGCGTGAATTGTACGGGGGCGGTGTGACAGCGCCGGCTCCGAGAGAGATCAGGGGACGAGGCTGTCGAGAGGGACGTGGGGGTCGGCCAGCGCCTCGGTGTCGACGGGTGCCGCGGAGCGGATCAGGTTCTGGACCGGCTCTGTGACATCCCACACGTTCACGTTCATCCCGGCCAGGACGCGCCCCTCCTTGACCCAGAAGGCGATGAACTCCCGCTTGCCCGCGTCGCCCCGGATCACCACCTGGTCGTACGAGCCCGGCGGCGCCCAGCCGCTGTACTCCATCCCGAGGTCGTACTGGTCGGAGAAGAAGTAGGGGACGCGGTCGTAGGTGACGTCCCTGCCGAGCATCGCGCGGGCCGCCGCCGGACCGCCGCCCAGGGCGTTGGCCCAGTGCTCGACCCGCAGCCGGGTGCCGAACAGGGCGTGCGGGAAGGCGGCGACGTCGCCGGCCGCGAAGATGTCGGGGTCGGAGGTGCGCAGCCGCTCGTCCACCGCGATGCCGCCGCCGTGGGCGCGGGCGGCGATCTCCAGCCCCGCCGCCTCCGCCAGTCCGACGCGCGGTGCGGCGCCGATGGCCGCCAGCACGTCGTGCGCCGGGTGCTCCTCGCCGTCGTCGGTGCGGGCGGCCAGCACCATGCCGTCCTGTCCGACGATCTCGGTGAGCCGGGCCCCGAAGTGGAAGCGCACGCCGTGCCGGCGGTGCAGTTCGGTGAAGAGGGTGCCGAGCTCGGGGCCGAGGACGCCGTGCAGCGGGGTCTGCTCGGGTTCGATGACGGTGACCTCCGCGCCGTACTCCCGGGCCGCCGCCGCCACCTCCAGGCCGATCCAGCCCGCGCCCGCGATCACGAGGTGTCCGTTGTCCCGGCCGAGCGAGGACAGCACGCCCTTGAGCCGCTCGGCGTGGGCGAGGCGACGCAGGTGGTGGACGCCGGCGAGGTCGGTGCCGGGGACGTCGAGGCGGCGGGGCTCCGCGCCGGTGGCGAGGAGCAGCTTGTCGTAGTGCACGAGGGTGCCGTCGTCACCGAACCGGACCGTCTTCGCCGTACGGTCGATCGCGTCGACGGTCTGGCCGAGGTGCAGTTCGATGTCGTTCTGGGCGTACCAGGCGAGTTCGTGCACGAAGACGCTGTCGCGTTCCTCCTTGCCCAGCAGGTAGCCCTTGGACAGCGGCGGGCGTTCGTAGGGGTGGTCGCGTTCGTCGCAGATCAGTATCACCCGGCCGGTGAAGCCCTCCGCCCGGAGCGTCTCGGCCGCCTTGGCGCCGGCCAGTCCTCCTCCGACGATGACGAACGTCTGGTCCGCGTCGACCACTTGATGCCTCCTCGTAAAGATGCCGCCACAGGGGAGCCTCCCGCACCACGTGTGCCGCGGGAAGGGGGAGTGACCCGATCAGGCCACGGAGGGTCACATTCTTCTCACCGGCGCCCCGTCAGTCTCGCGTGCGACGAACGGGCCGACGCGTCGGTCAGGGAAGCGATCTGGTCGACGATCACCCGCTTGCGGGCGTGGTCGTCGTCCGCCGCGTCGAACAGCGAGCGGAACTGCGGGTCCAGGCCGTCGGGGGCGCGGGCGGTGAGCGCCTCGGCGAGTTCGGCGACGACGACCCGCTGGTCGGCGCGGAGCCGCTCCTGCTCGGCGCGCCGCATCACGTACTGGTCGGCGACCGCCTTGAGGACCGCGCACTCCAGGCGTGCGGAGCGCGGCACGACGAGTTCGGCGCCGTACCGGGTGAGGCGGCCGCTGCCGTACGCCTCCCGGGTGGCGCCCTCGGCGGCCAGGCAGAAGCGGCCGATGAGCTGGCTGGTGGCGTCCTTCAGACGGGCCTGGGCGACCGCGCTGCCGTCGTAGCCGTGCGGCCACCACTCCTGGGCCAGCAGGCGGTCGAGGGCCTCGGCGAGTTCGGCGGGGTCGGTGCCGGCCGGGACGTACCGCCCGTCGGCGACCGCGAAGACCGCCTGCCGTTCGGGTTCGGCGCGCAGGCAGCCGGGGTCGATGTGCCCGGCGTGCAGGCCGTCCTCGACGTCGTGCACCGAGTACGCCACGTCGTCCGACCAGTCCATGACCTGGGCCTCGAAGCAGGTGCGGGTGCCGGGGGCCTCCTTGCGGACCCAGTCGAAGACCGGCCGGTCGTCCTCGTACACCCCGAACTTCCCCGAAGCCGGGTCGGTGGGGTGGGCGCCGCGCGGCCAGGGGTATTTGGTGGCGGCGTCGAGGGCGGCGCGGGTGAGGTTGAGGCCGACGGAGCCCTCGGGGGTGAAGCGCTTGGGCTCGATGCGGGTGAGGAGTCTGAGCGACTGGGCGTTGCCCTCGAAACCGCCGCAGTCGTCCGCGAACTCGTTCAGCGCCTGCTCGCCGTTGTGGCCGAAGGGAGGGTGGCCCAGGTCGTGCGAGAGACAGGCCGCCTCGACCAGGTCGGGGTCGCAGCCGAGGGCCGCGCCGAGTTCCCGGCCGACCTGGGCGCACTCCAGGGAGTGGGTGAGGCGGGTGCGGGGGCTGGCGTCCCAGGCCGGGTGGTTGGGCTCGCCCGGCGTGACGACCTGGGTCTTGCCGGCCAGCCGCCTCAGCGCCGCGCTGTGCAGGATGCGGGCGCGGTCTCGCTGGAAGGCGGTGCGGCCGGGGCGCTTGTCGGGCTCGGGGGCCCATCGTTCGACTGACGCCGGGTCGTAGCTGACGGTGAGCGCGGTGCCGTCGCCTGCGGTGCCGTTGCCTGCGGTGCCTTCCATGATTCGACAGTACGGGGCGGCGGTGACAATCGGGGGGTTACGGGTGCCTGCTCGTCCGTCGAGTCTTCTTCGTCCGGCGGGTGCGGGCGCGTCGTGGTCGATCGCGCCCACGCGGCGGAGCCGCATGGGGACACAGCCCCGCGCCCCCGGTGCGGGGACTGCCCTGGCTTCCTTTTCAAGCCGACGCCGGCGTCCGGTTCCTCAGCGTCGCCGGGGTCGACACGGCCTGGTCGTAGCGGTGCAGGATCAGGCGGGCCATGGCCTGGTGGGCGCCCAGGGGGGCCGAGGACATCCAGGGGGCCGCCTCGGCGCACTGGGTGGCGAAACGGCCGGGAGCGGTGAAGCAGGAGGCGACCGCGACCCGGTGGCGGCCCCGGGCGGTGAGGGCGCGTACCGCCGTCCGGACGGTGGGGGTCGCGGCGGTGGCGTAGGCGGGGACCACGGGTACGCCGAGGCGGTCGGCGAGGAGCCGGGCCGTGCGGCGGGTGTCGGCCGCGGAGTCGGGGTCGCGGGAACCGGCGGCGGCGAGTACGACACCGCTCGCGCGGCGGACGGCGTCGTCGGGGGCGGTGGGCCAGCCGGCCTCCAGCAGGCGGTCGTACAGGGTCTCCACGAGGAGCGGGTGGGGGCCGAGCGGTGCGGCCACGCGCGTGTGTGCGGTGGCGCCGGCGGCCATCTCGGGGATGTCCCGCTTGACGTGGTAGCCGCGGCTGAGCAGCAGCGGTACCAGCACGGCCGGCGCGTCGCCGAGGCCGGCGAGGGTGTCGGGGAGCAGCGGCTCGTTCAGCTCGATGTGGCCGAGGCGCACCGACAGGCCGGGGCGCAGTTCCCGTACCCGCTCCATGAGGGCGAGGACGGTCCGCAGCGCGCGCGGGTCGCGGCTGCCGTGTCCGACCAGGACGAGGGCGGGCGGGCCGGGGCGGCGCCTGCCGTCCAGGGCGACGATGCCGCGCCGGCCGCTGGTGTCCGCCGTGGTGTCGAGGTCCGTCATGGGACGATCCTGCCGGCAGGAGGTTGCGCCCCCGTTGCCTGGCCGTCACGGGTGTTTTCCGTGGGTTCACGGCGTGCGCCCCGGCGGTGTGAGGCGAACCGGATCACCGTGCGGCGCGTCCTCCTCGTCGGAACGGAGAAGGGGGACCCGCGTGGAGATCCGTCGACCCCGCCTGCCGGGGACGCGTGCCGGACGGCGGCGGCTGGTGCAGGGCGTGATGGCCGGGTGCGTGCTGGCGCTGCTCCCGGCGACCTGGCTGTACGTGTCGACGGCCGACCGGCTGCGCGGTACGGCGGACGTGCCGCGCACCGATGTCGCCGTCGTGTTCGGGGCGGGGCTGTGGGGCGGGGAGCCGTCGCCGTACCTCGCGCACCGGCTGGACGCGGCGGTGAGGCTGTACCGCGCGGGGCGGGTGAAGGTGGTGCTGGTCACCGGTGACAACAGCCGGAAGGACTACGACGAGCCGGACGCCATGCGTGCCTACCTGACCCGGCGCGGCGTCCCCGGCTCCCGGGTCGTCAGCGACTACGCCGGTTTCGACACCTGGGACTCCTGCGTCCGCGCGAAGAAGATCTTCGGCGTCGACCGGGCCGTCCTGATCAGCCAGGGCTTCCACATCCGTCGCGCGGTCGCCCTCTGCGAGGCGGCGGGCATCGACTCCTACGGCGTCGGCGTCGACGCCAAGCACGACGTCACCTGGTACTACGGCGGCACCCGCGAGATCTTCGCCGCCGGCAAGGCGGCCCTGGACGCGGTGTTCGAGCCGGATCCCCGGTTCCTCGGGCCGAAGGAGCAGGGGGTGGAGCGGGCGCTGGCGAGCGGGCGGTGACACGGCGTCGAGGCGGCGGCGCGTCCGCCGGGCCGTCGTGGTGGACGGCCCGACCGCCTTGCCGTCCCGCCGGGCCACGGCCTTCAGCTCGCCGGGCGCGTACGG
>NZ_JBEXLP010000039.1:0-67209 GCF_040610035.1 Streptomyces sp. NPDC004542 | reverse complement strand
CGGCCGCCGCGACCACGCCCGCCAGCAGCCAGCCCTGGTCGGCGACGGCCAGCCGCAGGGCACCCGTCTCGAGCAGCGCCCAGTGCCGGCGGGCCAGACAGACCGCGCAGGTCAGGACGGCGAGGCAGACGGCGGTGTGCCCGTACGCCCGTCGGCGGCCGGCACCGGTGACGAGGCCCGCCGGGGACGTCATCGGCGGCCGGCCGGCACGGCGTAGTGGATGCGCAGCCCGCCGAAGGACACGGACGGCCAGTGCGCGGCGTACGCGGGCGGCCGGGATCCGGCGGTGACGAGGGTGGCGACCGGGGTGCGGCCGGCGGTCCGGGTGATGGCCTGCGCGCTGCTGTTGGCGTTGTGCCCGCTCGTGGCCGCGGAGGAGCAGCCGGCGTAGAACGCGACCGGGACGGCGTCGTGTCCGGTGAGCAGACAGGGCGGGCGGACGCCGAGGCGGTGCAGTTCGGCGGAGGTACGGGACCAGGCCCGGTGGGAGGCGGTGGTACGGCCGACGATGTTCACCAGGACGGCGAGCTGGACGGCGAGGTGCGCGGCCAGGCCGAGCGTCACCAGCGTCACGGCCACGGTCCGCCGGACCCGGCCGGGGACGGTCACCAGGTGGACCAGCGCACCGGCCACCGGCAGTGCCAGCAGGGCGTAGGCGGGCAGCAGGAACCGGGGGGCCGCGTACCCGATCATGAACAGGTACGGGAAGGCGACCGTCGCCCCGCAGGCCAGCGGCACCAGGGTGGGCGGCGTGCGCCGGGCCCGGACGGCGACGACGAGGCCGAGCACCGCGAGCAGCGGCAGGACGAACCACCAGAGGGTGACCACGGGGTGGGGCAGCGCGCCCGTGCAGGGCCGGCACAGGGCCCGCCCGCCCAGGCTGCGCAGCTGGTCGACGACGGCGATGTGCAGGCCCAGGCCGCCCTGGATCGCGGAGCCGTCGGCCAGCCGCCGGGCGAGCCCGCCGTAGGCGGCGTACGCCTCGATCACCCACTGCGCCGCCCCGGCCACCAGTCCGGCCAGGAGCACGCACAGGACGCGCCAGTGGCGGCGTGGCAGGGCCAGAACCAGCAGGGGAAGGGTCGCCCAGACCGCGTCGGTGGGCCGCATCCAGGCCATCAGCGCCCCGCTCGCGGCCAGCCCCCACAGGGCGGCCCGGTCCGAGCGGTCGGCGCGGGCGCGCAGGAAGCAGGCGACGGCGGCGAGCGCGCCCACGGCGACCCAGTAGTTGGGCATGGCCTGCGGACCGTAGAAGAGTGTCACCCACAGGGACGCGAACAGGGCGCCCGCCAGGGCCAGGACCCGGACCGGGAAGAGCCCCCGCCAGGCGCGCAGCGCGAGGAACAGGGCCAGCCCGGACAGTACGGCCAGGTAGCTCCGCAGCAGCGGGGTGGACGACGACCAGGCCGCGACGGGCGCGACGAGCAGCGGGACGCCGCGGGCGCGGGGGGCGCTGAAGAAGGCCGCCGGGGCATGGGGGCTGACCTGGCTGACGTACACGGTCTCGTCCCAGCCGAGGCCCATGCCGGGCCGGACGAGGAGGAGCTGGGCCAGGGTGAAGGCGGCGGCCACCGCCGCGAGGGCGCCGTGGGCACGGACGCGCCGGGTGCCGCCGGGCACGGTCCACGGACCGCCGCGCCTGGTCCCGCCCAGTGTGGCGTGCGCGCTGCCGGACATCATCCACCCTTCACCCCTACAGCCTGCAGGGCCGCCGTCACCCTACAACTTGTAGGGTGACAGGCCGGAACCCGGGAGACACCCGAGGAAAAGACGCAACAAAACCGAATAAAACGGAAAAACACCGTCAAACTAACCGGCATCACATCCCCGGTGCAGGCGGATTCGGCCATCCGCCTGACGGCCCTACGCGCTGTAAGGTTGGAGCATGGCTGGCACGGGGTCCCCTGGCAGGGCGGAGCGGCGCGGCGCCGGGGCGCTGGAGAGCGAGGTGCTGGCCGCGCTGTGGGCCACGGAGCGGGCGCTGACGCCGGCCGAGATCCAGGCCGAGATCGGCGGAGGTCTGGCGTACAACACCGTGCACACCATCCTGAAGCGGCTGTACGACAAGGGGCTCGTGCTGCGGGACGCCGACGGGCGGCGCGGTGCCTACCGGCCCGCGAAGAACGCGGCCGAGCTGACCGCCGAGGCGATGCACGACGCCCTCGGCCGCGGTCCGGACCCCGTGGCCGCGTTGCAGCAGTTCGTGTCCGGACTGAGCCCGGAGGAGGAGCGCGTGCTGCGCGACCTGCTCGGCGGAGGCGGCGCATGAGGATCGACGTCTACACCCCGCTGCTGCTGTCGCTGCTGCTGCGACTGGTCGGTCCGGTGATCGGCCGGCGGATGGCGCCGGCGCTCGCCGCACGGGTGCTGACCTCCGCCGCCGTGCTCACCGCGGCGGCCACCACCTGGTCCCTGGTGCTGCTGGCGGCCGCGTCGGTGGGCGACGCTCCCCCGGTGGCCGCCGAGGCCAGGGCCGACGGACACCGGCTGGCCGACCCGGTGCCGGGGGTCATCGGGATCGCCGCCTGCCTGGCCCTCGCCGTCGTCGCACGGCGCGTGCACCGTGCGGTGCGTGCCGAGCGCGCCACCCGGCGGGCGCTGCGCCGGCTGTCGGCGGGGCATCCGGGGGACACCGAGCTGATCGTCGCGGCCTCCGGCCTGCCGCGGGCGTTCGCCATTCCCGGCCGGCCGGGCCGGATCCTGGTCACCTCCGCCATGCTCGGCGCCCTCGGACCGGCCGAGCGCCGAGTGCTGCTCGCCCACGAGCGGGCCCATCTCACGCACCGGCACGGCTTCCTGGTGACCGCGGCCTCGCTCGCCGCGGCGGCCGACCCGCTGCTGGTCCCGGTCCGTTCGACGGTGGCCTTCCTGGTCGAACGCTGGGCGGACGAGCAGGCGGCGGCAGCCGTAGGGGACCGTGACACCACCGCCCGGGCCCTGGCCCGCGCCGCGCTCACCGCGGGCGGCACCCGCACCGGCTGCGCGCTCGCCTTCACGGACCGCGCCGTCACCCGCCGGATCGCGGCCCTGCAGACGGCCCCTCCCCCGAGCCTGTGGACCGCCGCCGCGGCCGTCCTCGCCCTCGGCGTCCTCCCGGCCCTGGGCGCCGCCGACGCGACCGGCGACCTGCTCGGGCTGCTGGCGGGCGTGCTGCGCTGAGGCGGCGGCGCGCCGCACCGCGAGACCCTGGCGCTACCGCCGGGCCGGCCTGCGGTGCGGTGGCTGCTCCGGCGCCGGACGCGGCGTCACGGGAGGCACGGCGCGGACGGCCGGCTCGTCGGGGTGCAGGGTGAGCGGATCGCCGTGGTGGCGGATGGTCAGCGGGGCCCCGTCCAGCAGGGAGTACGTCGTCTTGTCGGCGTGCACCTCCACCCGCAGCCGGCGGCCGAGGAACCGCACGGTGAAGGCCAGGCGGCGGATCTTCTCCGGCAGCCGCGGCGCGAACCGCAGCCCGTCGTCGTGCCGGCGCATCCCGCCGAAGCCCGCCACCAGCGCCATCCAGGTGCCGGCCAGCGACGCGATGTGCAGCCCGTCGCGGGTGTTGTGCTCCAGGTCCGCCAGATCCATCAGCGCGGCCTCGGCCGCGTAGTCGTAGGCGAGCCGCAGGTGGCCCGCCTGGGCGGCGATGACGGCCTGGCAGCAGGCCGAAAGGGAGGAGTCCCGCACGGTGAGCGGCTCGTAGTAGGCGAAGTTGCGGGCGGTCTGCTCGTCGTCGAACCAGCCGTCGCAGGTGTACATCGCCAGCACCAGGTCGGCCTGCTTGACGACCTGTTTGCGGTAGAGGTCGAAGTAGGGGAAGTTCAGCAGCAGCGGGTACTGGTCGGGGCGGGTGTTCGCGAAGTCCCAGCGCTGGTAGCGGGTGAAGCCCGCGTGCTGTTCGTGCACCCCGAGTTCGTGGTTGTAGGGGATGTGCATGGCCTCGGCGGCGTCTCGCCAGGCGGCGCTCTCCTCGTCGTCGACGCCGAGCCGGTCCGCCACGCGCGGGTGGCGCTCGACGGCGTCGGCGGCGGCCAGCAGGTTCTCCCGGGCCATCAGGTTGGTGTACGTGTTGTCGTCGGCGACGGCGCTGTACTCGTCGGGTCCGGTGACGCCGTCGATGTGGAAGGCCCCGCGGTGGTCGTGGTGGCCGAGGGAGCGCCACAGGCGTGCGGTCTCCACCAGCAGTTCGACACCGGTGTCGCGTTCGAAGCCGGTGTCCCCGGTGGCGGCGACGTAGCGCACCACGGCACTGGCTATGTCGGCGTTCACGTGGAAGGCCGCGGTGCCGGCGGGCCAGTACGCCGAGCCTTCCGAGCCCTCGATGGTGCGCCACGGGAACGCGGCGCCCTCCAGGCCGAGCTGGGCGGCGCGTTCGCGGGCGGAGTCCAGGGTGTTGTACCGCCAGCGCAGCGCCTCGGCGACGGCCTCCGGCGCGGTGTAGGTCAGCAGGGGCAGCACGAACATCTCGGTGTCCCAGAAGGCGTGCCCGTCGTAGCCGGAGCCGGTCAGCCCCTTCGCCGGGATCGCCCGCTGCTCGGCGCGGGCGCCGGCCTGCAGGACGTGGAAGAGGGCGAACCGGACGGCCTGCTGGATCTCCTCGTCGCCGTCCACCTCGACGTCCGCGCGGGCCCAGAAGCCGTCCAGGTAGGCGCGCTGTTCGTCGAGCAGACCCCGCCAGCCGTCGTGCGCGGCGGCGGCGAGGGCCGCGTCGACCTGGTCGCTCATCGCGGGCAGCGAACGGGTGCCGGACCAGCCGTGGGCGACGAGCTTGTCCACCCGCAGCCGCTGGCCCGGCTCCAGCACGGAGGTGACCGTCAGCCGGGCCACGTCCGGATGGCTCTCGCTGCTCGTGGCGGTCCGTTCCGGACCGGTGACGACGTGGTCGGCGGCCACGGCGACGCGCAGACCGCTGCGGCGGGTGCGGTGCACCAGGCGCAGCCGCCCGCCCGAGGCGAAGTCCTCCTCCGGCTCCAGCGGCGACTGGAGGGCGACCGCCGCGCGCGGGTCGCCGTTGGACCCCGGGAGCTGCTCGTTGGCGACCAGTTCGGACTGGATCACCACCCGGGCCCGGTTGCCGACGGGCTCCACCTCGTAGGAGACGGCGGCCACCGCGCGCTGCGTGAGCGAGACGAGCCGCGTCGAACGCACCCGTACCGTCGATCCCGTGGGCGAGGTCCACTCGCAGATCCGCTCCAGCACGCCTCGCCGCAGGTCGAGGGTGCGCTCGTGACGGACGAGCGTGCCGTAGCGCAGGTCGAACGGCTCGTCGTCGACCAGCAGCCTGAGGATCTTGCCGTTGGTGACGTTGATGACCGTCTGGCCCGACTCCGGGTAGCCGTAGCCCGCCTCGGCGTACGGCAGGGGGTGCAGCTCGTGGACGCCGTTGAGATAGCTGCCGGGCAGGCCGTGCGGTTCGCCCTCGTCGAGGTTGCCGCGCCAGCCGACGTGACCGTTGGACAGCGCGAACACGGACTCGCTCTGGGCGAGCACGTCGAGTTTGAGGTCGCTCTCGCGCACGGTCCACGGCTCGACGGCGTACGACCGCTGGGTGATCACTGCTTGCCCCCCAGTTCGGCGAGGTCCTCGACGACGATGTCGGCGCCGTGCGCGTACAGGGCGTCGGTCTGTCCGACCCGGTCGACGCCGACGACGTACCCGAAGCCGCCGGAGCGGCCCGCGTCCATGCCGGCCAGCGCGTCCTCGAAGACGGCTGCCTGCCGGTACTCGACCCCGAGATCGCGGGCGGCGGCCTGGAAGGTGTCCGGGCGGGGCTTGCCGGGCAGCCCCCGCTCGGCGGCGACCACGCCGTCGATCCGGACGTCGAAGAGGTGCTCGGCGCCGATGGAGCGCAGCACGTCCCGGGTGTTGGCGCTGGAGGAGACGATCGCGGTCCGCAGGCCGCCGGCCCGGACCGCCTCGATGTAGCGGATCGTTCCCTCGTAGGCCTCGACGCCCTCGGTGCGGATCTTCTTCAGGACCAGCTGGTTCTTGCGGTTGCCGATGCCCTGCACGGTCCGGGCGTCCGGCGGGTCGCCGGGATCGCCCTCGGGCAGCTCGATGCCCCGGGAGGCGAGGAAGGTGCGCACCCCGTCGGCGCGCGGGCGCCCGTCCACGTACTCGTCGTAGTCGGCGACCGCGTCGAACGGCCGGGCGCGTTCGCCCTCGTACGCGCGCAGGAAGTCGTCGAACGTCTCCTTCCAGGCCGCCGCGTGCACGACGGCCGTTCTGGTGACGACCCCGTCGAGGTCGAAGAGACAGGCCTGGATGGTGTCGGGCAGCCCGAGCTCAGTCATACTCAGGACACTTCCCCGCAGGGCGGTTTCCAGTGGGTGTCGCACGCCACATGTCCCGTCCGGCACGGGTGACAGACTCTCCCCCGTGCCCCTGACTTTCGACGACCTCCTCACCCGCGCCCGCTCCCTCGCCGAGGGCGCTCCGCGCGTCCTCCTCGGCATCGCCGGCAGCCCCGGCGCGGGCAAGTCGACGCTGGCCGAGCATCTGGTGCGCGCCCTGAACGGCGCCGGGACGCCCTGGGCCGCGCACGTCCCGATGGACGGCTTCCACCTCGCCGACGCCGAACTGGACCGCCTGGGCCGCCGGGACCGCAAGGGCGCGCCCGACACCTTCGACGCGGCCGGGTACGCGGCGCTGCTCGGGCGGCTGCGCGAGGAGCGGGACGAGGTGGTGTACGCGCCGGGCTTCGAGCGGGTGCTGGAGCAGCCGCTCGCGGGCGCGGTCCCGGTGCCGCCGACCGCCCGGCTGGTGGTGACGGAGGGCAACTACCTGCTGCTGGACACGGGCGGGTGGCCGCGCGTGCGGAGCCGGCTCGACGAGGTGTGGTACTGCGAACTGGACGAGCGGGAACGGCTGCGCCGTCTGGTCGCCCGGCACGAGGAGTTCGGCAAGGGGCACGAGGAGGCCGTGACGTGGGTGACGCGCAGCGACCAGCCCAACGCCGAACTCGTCGCCGCCACCCGGCACCGGGCAGACCTGATCGTGCCGGTCACCGCCCTGCCACCCCACGCACCCCCGGCATGACCCACGCGTGCACAGCCGGCTCGACGGCGAGCGTCCCGGTCAGAGCGTTGCCTCGGTGACGTACCGTCGCTTCGCCACACGCTCACGGGGTCCGGCGGGCGCGCAGAGCGACGCTCAGCGTGTGCGGGCCGAATCCGCCGAGGCAGACGCGTGTCCCCGTCGTCGCGTCGGTCCCGCCCAGCAGCGTGTAGTCCTGACCCGGGTCGTACCGCAGCAGGTCGCCCTGGTCCGGTCCCGCCAGCGGTTCGCCGGAGTGGACGCCGGCCTCGACCTGGATCTCGTCCTCGCCCACCCGGTACGTCATCGCCCCGGAGCCGAGGCACCAGCGTCCTTCGCCCAGCGGTTCGGCGCCCCGCACGACACCGCCCGGCCGGAAGGTCAGTTCGAGTGCCCACGGCACCTGCGGACCGGCCATGTCGAACCGGAGGTCGGCGCCGTCGTCCCGGAGTTCCACATCGACGCGGGTTGTCAGCGCGACCTCGTCCTGCTCCCGCCGCCCGAACGACATCGCGGCCGAGAAACGGCCCTCGTCCGCCACCTCATAGGCGCCGTCCGCCCGGCGCTCGGCCGGTGGAAGCGGCTGGTAGTAGGCGGCCGTGAGGGTTTCGGTGAGCCGGTACCGGCCGTCCCCGGTCCGTGCCATGTCCGTGGCGCGGAAGGGGCCGAGGTCGAAGAAGCCCCGCGACAGCCGCACGGCGTCGAGGACCGCGTCACCGGCGAAGAGCCGCAGGAACGTCGGATTGCAGGCCAGGCCCGACCGGATCCGCCGGTGCCCGGGCACGTCCGAGCCGCCGTACACGACGGTGTGCGCGGTGGCGGCGGCGCGTGAGGCGAGGCGCGCCGTGGTGATGTACCGGTCGCGGGGAAGGGCCTCCGGCTCCGGTGCCGGCAGCTCGCGGCACAGGTCGGGGGTCAGGACGGTCTCGGCGAGCAGACCGGGGTCGTCGATGCCGGGGGCCGCCGCCAGCCGCGCCGCCCGGCTGAAGTCGCCCCGGCCGGTACGGATCGCGAGCAGCCGGTAGTGCGGCAGGTAGGGTGCCAGGGCGAACGCGTGGTTCTGGTCCTGCCGCCGCGAGTGGACGGTTTCCACCGTGCCGTCCGGCCGGATCAGGTCCAGGGTCGCGGTCAGGTTGCGTTCGACGGCGTCCCGCAGGTCGGTGCGGCCGAGGACGTCGGCCAGCAGCAGCAGCGACGGGTTGGACACGTGCGCCGCGTAGTTGGCGCTCCGCTCCGAGTACAGACCCTCCGCGTCGATGTCGACGCCCTCGGCGAGCCACGCGTCGATGCGGTCGAGCAGCCGGCCGTCCGGGAACGACCGGTGCAGCCGGGCCAGCGCCGCGCACAGTTCCCATCGGTGGTTCGGCGTGTGCACCCCGCCGGTTAGGAGGCTGTCGGAAGCCGCGCCGGCGATCTCGGCGAGGGCGTCGGCGACCTCGCGCAGCTCGGGCCCCGCGCCCGTGGCGAGGACGTGCGCGTCGCACACGTCGTTGACGGTGAACGCGGAATCCGGGGGTGACTGCACGTTGTCGCCGCCGGCGAAGAGACCGGAGGGGGTCTGCAGGGCCCGCAGAGCGGTGAGGTGGGTCGTCGCGGCGGCGACGGCCCGCCCGCTGCCGTGCAGCGCCGAGTCCGGTGAACGGTACGCCGCGAGCAGGGTCTTCACCCGGTGCCCCAGGCCGCGGTGGGGCACACCGGTCGGTTCCTCCTGCGGGCGGGCCGTCAGCGGGACGGCCAGCCGGTCGGCGGCGCGGGCCGCCTCGCGGAGGAACGCGCGGTCGAGCATGATCTGCACGGTCAGTCCTTCAGTCCGGCGTTGATGTCGGCGCCCATGACGTAGCGCTGGAAGACCAGGAAGATGACGATCAGAGGAATCATGGAGATGACCGATGCGCCGAGCAGGACCGACCAGTTGATGTTCTGCGCGCCGACGATGCTCTGGATGCCGATCTGCACGGTGAACTTGTTGGGGTCGTTGAGCATCAGCAGCGGCCAGATGTAGTCGTTCCACCGCCACTGGAAGGACAGGATGGCGAGCGTCAGCATGATGGGCCGGGAGAGCGGCACCATGATCCGCAGGAAGATCGACAGCTCACGCGCGCCGTCGATGCGTGCCGCTTCCACGAGTTCGTCGGGAACCGTCAGGAAGAACTGGCGGAACATGAAGCATCCGGTGGCGGTGAGCACGGCCGGGAGGATGACGCCGGTGAACGAGTTGTAGAGGCCGAGGTTGCGGACCACCAGGAACTCGGGGGCGAGCATGACCTCGCCCGGCAGCATCGTGGTGGCCAGGATGCAGATGAAGAACGCCTTGAGCCATTTGTTGTCGTACTTCGCCAGCGCGTACCCGGTGCAGCAGCTGGCCCCCACGGTGAGGATCGTCGTGATCACGCACACGAGGGTCGTGTTGATGAAGTACTGCGAGAAGTTGGCACTGCGCCACGCCGTCAGGTAACCCGACAGGGTGGGGTGGTCCGGCACCAGCTTCAGCGGATAGGAGAACAGGTCCCCGGCCGGCTTGAAGGAGCTGAGGATGAACCACAGCACCGGCAGCCCGTAGAGGCACGCCAGGATCCACAGCAGTGTCGTCGCCGGCACCGCCCGGCGGAGCCCGCCGCTGCCCGTGCCGCGAGACCGCTTCGTGGCGACGGCGCGTCCGGAATCGGCGTCGACCGGGCGCGGTATGTCTGTGGTTGTCATCGGTTCTCCACCCGTCGGTTGACGATCAGCTGGATGATCGCGACGGCCATCAGGATGAGCATGAGCACGAACGACGCGGCGCTCGCGTAGCCGATCTGGCCCCGTTGGAAGCCGGTCTGGTAGATGTACTGGACGAGCAGGTTGTTCGACGTTCCGGGTCCGCCGTTGTTGAGGGAGACGAACACCGGGTATTCCTTCATCGCGTTGATCGTGTTGAGCAGGATGACGATGAACGAGGTGGGCGCGATGCTCGGCAGCGTGATGCTGAAGAACTGGCGCCACGGACCGGCGCCGTCGAGCGAGGCCGCCTCGTAGTAGGACACCGGTACGTTCTTGATCGCCGCGATGAACAGCAGCATCGAGAAGCCCGTCCAGGCCCAGGACGCCGCCATCACCACCACCAGCAGCGACAGGTCCGCGTTCGACTGCCATGGAACGGCGTGCCCGCCGAGTTCCTCGACGAAGTAGTTGACCAGTCCGAAGTTCTCACCGAACAGCCACCGCCACAGGACACCCACGACGATGGGCGACAGCAGCCACGGGATGAAGAAGATGACGCGCGCGACCGACGTGCCCTTGGCGTGCTTGTTCACCACCAGGTTGGCGGCGAGCAGCGAGAGCGCGAAGTTCAGCGGAACGAAGAGCACGGCGTACAGCAACGTCCGGGTCAGCGCGTCGTAGAAGGCGGAGTCCCCGAACAGGTTGTGGTAGTTGTCCAGTCCGACGAACTGGAACGCCCCGACGCCCGTGTAGTTCGTGAAGGAGTAGACGAGCCCGATCACCGCCGGCCACACGAAGAACAGCGCGAAGAGCACGACATTGGCCGCGATGAGAACGAGCGGCGCAATGATGTAGCGATTGCGTCTCCTGGGCGGGCTCGCGGACACGTCCGAGGCGCGTTTTGTCATCTTCCTGACTCCGTGCTGGTGGAATGGATTGCTGTGGGCTCATGCCCTGGGCCGGGCGGCGTGGTCGAGACGCCGCCGCCCGGCCCGCCGGCCTACGACGCGCCGCCGACCTGCTGGTTGTAGCCGTCCACGATGTTCTGGAGGGCCTTGTCCACCGACTGCTGGCCGTTGACCGCCTTGCCGAGCTCCGTCTTGGTCGGGTCGGTGGTGAGGCTCTTGCCCTTCAGCACCCAGTTGGTCTGCGCGCCGTTGAAGTAGCCCGAGATCGGGGCGTAGAGCGGGATCTCCTCGTTGTAGAGCTTGAACGCCGCCTGCGCCGCGTCGGAGGTGAAGGGGTACTTCGGGGTCAGACCGCTCTCGACCGGCAGGAACCCGGAGGTCTCGACCAGCTCGGTGTACTGCTTCGGGTCGTACACCCAGGACAGGAACTTCTTCGCGGCGGTGGCCGCGGCACCGTTGTTGTTGAAGCCCACCATCATGCCGCCGCTGTTGACGTCACTGGCCTGCACCGGCTGGGCGGGGGTCGGGACGCTCGCCCAGTCGAACTTCTTGATGCTCTCCGCGAAGGAGGCGACCTGCCAGACGCCGGACCAGTAGGCGACCACGTCACCGCTCTGGAACATGGCGGACGGGTCGGCGCCGCTGGTCCACACCGACTTCGGCATGGTCTTGTCGTCGTTCAGTCCGACGAAGTACTTCACGGCCTTCTTGGTCGCCGCGTCCACCGAGAACGTGCCGGAGGAGTCCGCGTGGACGTACTTGCCGCCCATCTCGTACACCATGGC
This sequence comes from Streptomyces sp. NPDC004542, assembly GCF_040610035.1. NCBI lineage: Bacteria > Bacillati > Actinomycetota > Actinomycetes > Kitasatosporales > Streptomycetaceae > Streptomyces > Streptomyces sp. NPDC004542. The sequence continues at coordinate 55,802 of NZ_JBEXLP010000039.1, read as the reverse complement.
GCGCAGCCGGGACGGCGACTGGTCGAAGGTCAGGGAGTACTTGGCGCCGGTCTTCTCCCGGACCTTGTTCGCCGCCTTGATGAACTCGGTCCAGGTCCAGGTCTTCTGGGGCGAGGTCGGGAAGGAGACACCGGCCTTCTTGAACAGCGTCTCGTTGATGAACAGGCCGGACGCGGTGACGTCCGAGGGGATGGACAGCACCTTCCCGGACGAGTCCTTGGCGAGGAAGTTGGCGTTGATGTTGTAGCTCTTGTCGTTGGCGATGGAGCTGAGGTCGATCAGCTTGTTCGACCAGATCGGGTCCAGCGCCGGCACGTCCGCGACGTCGGGAAGGGCGTTCGCCTGCGCGGCGTTGTGCAGCTTCGTCGGGTAGCCGTCGTAGGGGATGTTGACGAGCTTGACCTTGACGCCGGTTTCCTTCTTGTACTGCGCGACCAGCTTCTTCCAGCCGGCGTCCTGCCCGGGGACCGTGGAGATCCAGAACGTCAGCGACTTCGCGTTGCCACCGGACCCCGAGTCCGACCCCGACCCGCAGGCGGTCAGGAGCAGGGCCGCCGCCGTGGCCACCGCGGCCGCGGGCGCCAGTCGACGGACTGCGCCGCCCGGTCGGCGGGAGCGCCGCACACCCACACAGATCATCATTGATCCCTTCGTCGTAGCGGACGGAGCACGGCGCCGGCCGCTGGCAGTAGCAGGTGCCCGTTTCTTATCACTGTGATGAAAAAACCCACAAGCATCTGACCACTTCTCGTTACCTATCCGATGCTTGACGCCGCCATGGCTGCAGAAAAGGCCTGTTAGTCTCTGGCTTCTAGACAGGCGGGGGCGGCAGACTGACTTTGACATCAGTGCGATGGGTATCTGGGGGAACAGGGGAGTGTTGTGAAACCACGGGCGCCGCGCACCGCGACGACACGGCACGTCACCGCAATCAACCGGACCGCGATCCTCGACGTTCTACGCGAGCACGGACCTCTGTCAAGACGCGATATCCAGGAGCGCACCGGGCTCGGCTCCGCCACCGTGGAACGGCTGTGCTCGGCGCTCATCGAGGAGGGCGCGGTGGAGGTCGCGGGGCAGATGCGCTCCTCGGTCGGCAGGCCCTCGTCGCTGCTGCGGTTCGCGTCGTCGGCCCGCGCCATCATGGCGGTCGACGTCACCGAGTACACGGCACGAGGGCGCGTGGTCAACCTCGGCGGGACCACTCTGTACGAGGAGAGCCTCAGCTTCGATCTGGACGGCGCGGACGCCGGCGCGGCCCGCATCGAAGGGCTGCTCCAGCTCGTGGACCGGCTGTCCTCCGCGCAGACGGGTGTGACGTCGCCGATCATCGCCGTCGGCATCACGGTTCCCGGCATCGTGCACGCGGGAGTGGTGTCGAAGGCGGTGGAACTCGACTGGCGGGAGCTGCCGCTCGCCGACATCGTGTCGGCCCGGTGCGGCCTTCCGGTGCATGTCGAGAACGACGCCAACGCCACCGCCTACGGCGAGTGGTCGAGCGGCGCCCTCGCGGACGCGCACAGTGCCGTCGCCTTCGTGCTCGGGGCGAGGCTCAGCGCGGGAATCCTCAACGACGGGCGTCTGTACCGGGGGCACCGGTCGGCCGCCGGTGAGATCGGTTTCCTGCTGTCCTCCAGCGCGTCGTTCACCCGCTACTTCACGGAGCAGGGGGACATCGAGTCCAGTCTGGCGGCGCTGGTCCTTCCGTTCGCCGCGAGGGAAGGCCTGCACGGCAGGCGCATCGGTCCCGCGTTCCGCGCCATGATGGCCCACTGCCGGGCGGGCGACAGCGAGGCCGGGCGAGCCCGTGACGCGTTCTTCGACCTGATGGCCCTCACCCTCGTCGCCATCTCGGTCGTGCTCTCGCCCCAGGTCATCGTGCTCGCCGGGGCGTTCGCCCAGTACAGCGAGGAGTCCGCCGAGCAGCTCACCAGGCGCCTCGTCGGCCGGATCCCCTGGGTGCCGCGGATCGCGGTGAGCGAGCTCGGCTTCGACGCGGCGATCACCGGCGTGAGCGCGCTGACGATCGAACACGCCCGGTCCGCGACGTACCTCGCTTGACCGGTCACCGGGCGGGAGTACGGACCGGGTCACCGGTCACGGCCCGGATTCCGCGGGCGACGGCGAGCCGGGCCGCGCCGGCCACCGTACCGCGGTCGCCGACCTCGCTGGTGACGACCTCGGTGGGCCAGCTCAGCCGGGCGAGCTCGGCCCGCACCCCGGGCAGGAGCTGCGGCTCGGCGCCGACGGCACCGCCGAGGACGATCAGGCCGGGGTCGAGGACGGCGGTCACCGCGGCGGCGAGCCTGCCGACGTCGGCGGCATGAGCGGCGACCACGGCACGGGCCGTGGCGTGGCCCTGCCCGGAGAGGGCGAAGAGCCGCTTCGCGGTGCGGGGGCGGACGCCGTCGCCGTCCTGCCAGGCCAGGGCCGCGCGGCGCAGCAGGGAGCGGGCCCCCATGTGCCGCTCCAGGGCCTCCGGGCCTGGTTCGCGGCCCTCGTCCCAGGGGTAGGGCAGGCGGGCCACCTCCCCGGCGGCGCCGTTCACGCCGCGCAGCACCCGGCCGCCGACGACGATGCCGAGCCCGATACCCACGCCGATGCGCAGAAAGCCGAAGGTGTCGCGGCCGCGGGCGGCCCCTTCGTGCAGTTCGGCGAGGGCGGCGCAGTTGACGTTGTTCTCCGGGTGGACGGGCACGCCCTCCGGCAGTGCGACGGCCAGGGCGTCGAAGGCGGGGCCGGCCTTGGCCGTGGCCGGACGCATGCCGGTGCCGTCCCGGTCCAGGGCGGTGACATCGCCGACGGCGACGACGACGGCCCGCAGCGGGGCGTCGGCGGGCAGTGCTGCGAGGACCTCGCGGACGGTGCCGGCGGCACCCGGCCGGGTGCCGGCGCTCTGGGCGAGCAGGGTGCCGTCCAGGGCACAGCCGCGCACCCGCGTCCGGGTGGGGCCCAGGTCGACGGCGAGTACGGCACCCGCGGCCCGGCCCAGACCGTAGACGGCGGCGGAACGGCCGGTGGCACCCGAGGCGGTGCCCGAGCGCGCGGCGAGCCCGGCCGCCTCCAGCTCGGCCACGGCCAGGGAGACGGTCGGCTTGGAAAGGCCCGCACCGGCGGCGAGCTGGGGACGGGTCGCCGTGGCCGCCCCGGCCAGTACCTCGAACACCAGACGGGCGCTCTCGCTCAGGTGCATGCTCTCCCCGCTCTCGTGCCGCGGCGAGGGGCCGCGACGATCACCCGGTATCGGGATTCCCCGCCTCTTGACGCACCCTACTTCGTTAGTTAATTTCCTAACGAACCTCACGGTACAGCTCTGCTGCCGTGGTCCGCACGAGGCCGCCTGGGGGTTTCCCGATGCCTCCCGTTCGCCGGGGCACGTTCTGCGGTCGCGGCAAGGCGCGACGACGAAAGAGGATCCGTGCGCAACTCCACGCCCCTGGTGGTCGGCATCGACGTGGGCGGCACCAAGACCCATCTGCGCGCCACAGCGCCGGACGGCCATGTCGCCGACCACGTCCGCACCAGCGGCGGCTGGCGGCCGCACGACCCCGCGGCCGCCGCCGACTGGCTGGCCGTCCTGCTCCACGAGGCACTGCCGGCCGGTGCCCGCCCCTCCGCGCTCGCCGTGGGCGGCCACGCCTGTGAGACACCCCGCCAGTGCGAGGAGATCCGCGCCGCGCTCCTCGAACGCCTCCCGGTGCCCGCGTCGGTGGTGGGCGACGCCGAACTCCTCGTCCCCGCAGCCGGCCTGGACAAGGGCGTCGGCCTGGTGGCCGGCACCGGCTCCGTCGCGGTCGGCCATCTCGCCGACGGCACCCCCGTCCAGGTCGGCGGGTGGGGCGCGGTGCTCGGCGACGAGGGCGGCTCGGCCGGTCTCGTCCGGGAGGCCGCGCGGGCCGTCTGGGCCGCGCACGACCGCGGGGAGCCGCCGGACGCACTGGCCCGCGGCCTGATCGCCGCGTTCGGCGTCGCGGAGGTTCCGGCACTCGGCGCGGCCCTGGAGAGCGCCTCCAGCCCCTCCGCCGCATGGGGCCGGCACGCGCCGGCCGTGTTCGCCGCCGCCGAGGCGGGCTCGGTGCTCGCCCGCACGGTGATCTCCGAGGGCGGCCGGGCGCTGGCCGCGCTGGTCGGACGGCTCGCCGCACGCGGGATCCCGGTGGACGACGTCGTGGTGGCGGGCGGCACCGTCCTCGCCCAGCCCGCCCTGTACGACGCCTTCGCCTCGGCACTCGCCGGTCTCGTGCCCGGCGCCCGGCCCCAGCCCCTGCGGGTGCCGCCGGTCGAGGGCGCGCTGGCGCTGGCCCGCTCGTTGCTGTGAACCGCGTGGCCCGCGTTCACCCGCGGGCCACGTCCCGGCCGCCGGACCCTCGCCGCCGGGACACGGCTTCCTCATAGATCTTCGCTTGTTCGACTTTCCCCCCCACGCGACCGGCACGCCCGGCCCGCACCCGAGGGCCCGCCGGCCGCCTGCTCTCCCAGGCCGCCGGGCCGAACAGCACAAGACAAGAGAGGCACACCTATGCCGTCACCTGCCGGGCACCCCTCCCCTTCCCCGGTCTCCCCGGTCCGCGAACGCGCCGTCGGCCGGCGCGGATTCCTGAAGACCTCGCTCGGCGCCTCGGCGGGCGTGCTCGCGGCGCCGACGTTCGCCGGCTGGCTGGCCGCCGCCGACGCCAAGGCCGCGACCGCCCCCCTCGCGTTCGTCGACGACTACAAGACCAACGTCTCGGCGAACCGCACCCCCGAGACCAACGCGGTGGTCCGCGTCCTCGACGGCTTCGCCCAGGTGTGGAAGACGGGCTCCGCCTGGAACACCGGCGCCGTGCTGCGGCCCGAGGTGCTGCGCGCCAACATGCGCTACTGCGCCCGCGTCACGGCCGCGCGCACGGACGCCGAGGCGAAGGAGGCGTTCATCCACGACCGGCAGCACCAGAGCTACGCGGTGATCGCGGGCCTGGGCCCGCTGGCCGACCTCTACAAGGCGGGCGCCAGGGCGGTCACCTCGATCACCGCCGCCCCCGACGGCACCCCGCCGGCCAAGGTCGAGGACGCCGTGCCCGCCGACGCACCGGCGGGGTCGGCGCTGGGCGCGGGCTCGCACGACTCCGCGCTCGGCAAGGTGGCCGAACTGGTCGACACCGTGCGCGGCCCCTACGCCTCCGGCAACCCGTCCAAGTACGCCTACCAGTACCCGCGCCCGTGGCGCATGAACGAGGACAGCGAGGTCGTCGACACCGGGCGGACGGACGCGCTCGGCTACCCGGTGTACGACTCCAAGGTGATCGTCGCCCCGCAGCTGCTGCGCCAGCGCAGCACCTCCCCCACCGACGACGGCGGCTTCCCCAGCGGCCACACCAACGCCTTCCACCTGGCGGCCCTCGCCCTCGCGTACGCGGTCCCGGAGCGCTTCCAGGAGCTGGTGACCCGCGCCTTCGAGCTGAGCCACACCCGGATCGTGGCGGGCATGCACTCCACCGTCGACGTCATCGGCGGCCGGATCATGGCCACCGCGCTGGCCGCGGCGACCCTCGCCGACCCGGACAACGCCGCGCTCAAGCAGGCCGCGCGGGCCCAGGCACTGGCCTGGTTCGAGCAGCAGACCGGGACCACCGCCGACACCCTGTACGCCTACGCGCACGCGGCCGGCCCCGACAGCGACCCGTACGCCGACCGGGCCGCCAACGCCCGCGCGGTCACGCCCCGGCTGACGTACGTCCTGACCCGGCACGGCCACAGCGCGCCGCTGACCGTGGCCAAGGGCGCGGAGGTGCTGCTGGAGACCCGGCTGCCGTACCTCGACGCGGCGCAGCGGCGCGAGGTGCTGCGCACCACCGGACTGCCCGCCGGGTACGTCCTGCTCGACGGGTTCGAGCAGTGGGGCCGGCTGAACCTGTTCGCGGCGGCGGACGGCTACGGCGCCTTCGACTCCGACGTGACGGTCACCCTCGACGCGGCCGCCGGCGGCTTCTCGGCGGCCGACATCTGGCGCAACGACATCGACGGGCGCGGGGGCCTCACCAAGCGGGGCACCGGCACGCTCACCCTGACCGGCCGCAACCGGTACACGGGCGGGACCGTGCTGGCCGCGGGCACCCTGGTCGCCGGTTCGGAGGAGGCCCTCGGGCACGGTGACGTGCGGGTCGCCGACGGCACGCTGCGCGTGGACGGGCGGGTGCGGGTGCGCGGGGAGTACGGCCAGGACGGCGGCACCCTCGAGGTCACGCTGCGCGCGGGCCGCAAGGCGCCGCTGACGGTGCAGCGGCACGCGGCGCTCGGCCGGGGCAGCGTGCTGTCGCTGAACCTGGACGACGAGCGGCCGCCCGCCGCGGGCAGCACGGTGCCGGTGATCGGCGTGTCCCGGCTGCGCGGCCAGTTCGACCGCGTCGAGCTGAACTCCGACCGGCTGCGCGCCGTACCGGTGTACACGGCAGACGGTCTGTCGGTACGACTCGTGAGGCGGTGACCCGCCCGGTGGCGGGGGCGATGCGACAGTAGGGCCATGAAGCGGCCCTCCGATCGCTCCCGCCACCGGCCGGCGCGGGACACCGCAGGGCGGACGATGACGCGCGAACAGCACTCGGTCCTCGCACCCGAGGCCCCCCGGGCGGACGGCACGGCGCCGCCGGTGGCACCACCCGTGCGGGCGCGCCTGTCCGCCGCGCTGCGCCGCCACCGGCGGTGGCTGGTGCCGCTGCTGGTGGCGCTGCTGCTCGCGCAGATGGCCGTGGCCATGGTGACCACGGCCGTGCGGCAGACGCCCACGATCGACGAGCCGGTGTACGTGGCCACCGCCACCGACTACCTGCGCGAGCACCGCGTGTACTACAACCCCGAGCACCCGCCGCTCGGCAAGCTGGTGATCATGGCGGGGATCGCGGTCGCCGACCCGCACTACGACACGTCGTACCACGCGGACCAGGGCCGGGTGGGCAGCCGTCTGCTCTACGCGTCCGGCAACGATCCATGGCGGCTGATGCTGTGGGCCCGGCTGCCGGTGATCGCGCTGACGCTGCTGTTCGGGCTGGTCGTGCACGCCTTCGCCCGCGAGGCCGCCGGTACGGCGGGCGGGCTGGTGGCCCTCGCCGGGTACGCCTTCTCCCCGGACGTGATCGCGCACGGCTCGCTGGCCACCCTCGACGTGCCGTCCGCCGGGTTCGTCCTGACCTCGGCGTGGCTGGTGTGGCGGGCGCGGCGCCGGCCCCGGCTGTACCTGCCCCTCGCGGGGGCGGCGCTCGGGGCGGCCCTGGCGACCAAGATGAACACGCTGGCCGCGCTGCCGGTGCTGATGCTGCCGGCCGTCCTGGCCGTGGGTCCGCGGGCCGGGGCCGATCGCCGCCGCGCACTGGTGCGGGGGCTGGCAGCGGCGGCCGTCGTGGCCGCCGCCGCGGTCGCCGTCGTGTGGGTGAGCTATCTGGCCGTCGACCCCCGGCTGCGTTTCGCGCCCGCCGACCCCGTGCCGGTCGTCCACGGGCTGCGCGGGCGCCTGGCCGGTCTGCTGCCGTTCCCGCGCGCGTACCGGGACGGGATGCTCGTGCAGTTCTCCCTGGAGGACCGCCCGTGGCAGGGCTATCTGTTCGGGCGGCTCTACACCGGCTCGCTCTGGTACTACCTGCCGGCCGCCCTGCTGGTGAAGACCCCGCTCGGCATGCTGGCGCTGTGGGCGGCCGGGACGGTGGCCGTGCTGCGGGTGCGCCGGCTGCGGCCCGCGGCGCCGTACGTGCTGCTGCCGCCCGCCGTGCTGCTGGCCGCGGCGATGACCGGCTCACGGGACTTCGGCACCCGGTACGCCGTCTTCGTGCCGATGTTCCTGGCGGTCGCGGCGGCCTGCCCGCTCGCGGTGCGACGGCGGTGGGCTCGAGTGGTGACGGGGGCGCTGGTGCTGTTCGTCGCGGTCAGTTCCGTGCGGACGTTCCCGTACTACCTGCCGTACTCCAACGAGGCGTTCGGCGGACCGGCGAAGACGCGTCTGCGGCTGCACGACTCCAACGTGGACTGGGGACAGGACCTGGGCCGGCTCGCCGACCGGCTGGCGGACCGGTACCCGGGCGAGCGGGTCTGGCTGGTCTACAAGGGCAGCGGCGTGCCCGCGTACTACGGCATCCACGCCGCCGATCCGCGCCGGGCGCCGCTGAGCGAGGTGCACGGGCTGCTCGTGGTGTCCGACTCCTCGGCCGCCAAGGCGCGCGGACGGCTGGCCGAACTGATCGGCAGCAGCCGCCCGGTCGACGACGTCGGTCATTCGATCACCATCTACCGTCGCTGAGCGCCGCCCGCCGGCCCCGGTCCTGCGGCGCCGGTCCTGTGCCCCGGTCCTGCGGCCCCGGTCCTGCGGCCCCGGTCCTGCCGCGCCGGTCCTGCGGCGCCGCGGCTCGTCGCGAAGGTCCCGCCGCCGCGCACGCGGGCCGGTCCGGGCGCCCTGCGCGCCCGGGGTGCGGCCCTCGCCGGGTCCCGGTCGTGCGCGCGTCGTGCGGGAGGGCCCGTTGTTCCCGCTCAAGCCCTGGTCACCACGGTCCGTGGGCTATGTTGAGCTTCGTGGGAGACAAAGGAGGCGCACCGGTGCCATCGCCCCAGCAGGCACGCGCGCAGGCGTCCGCGATCACCTCGGGCAAGGCCGTCCCGGAGGCCGACGCGTCCCCGACCTCCCGGCTCCGTGAACTCTTCGACGGCCCCCGGCTGTCGCCCGGGCAGCGTCGTATCGCCCAGTACCTCATCGAGAACATCACCGAAGCCGCGTTCCTGTCGATCACCGACCTCGCCGACCGGGCCGGCGTGAGCCAGCCGTCCGTGACCCGGTTCGCCGCCGCGGTCGGCTTCAGCGGCTACCCGGCGCTGCGGGAGAGGCTCCAGTCGATCGCGCTGGGCACCCTCGCCGGCGGCCCCCTCGCGGCCGAGGAGAACCGCAGCAACGAACTCCAGGCGGCCGTCGACGCCGAGATCCAGAACCTGGAGAACCTGCGGCGGGACTTCGCCGACCCCGGCCGGGTCGTCCAGGTCGGCCGCGAGCTGTCCCGGTCCGCCCCGCTGACCGTGCTGGGCCTGCGCATCTCCGTCTCCCTGGCCGAGTACTTCGCCTACGCCGCACGCCGTATCCACCCCGACGTACGGCTGGTGACCCGGGGCGGCAGCGTGGCCTACGACGCGCTGCTGCAGTCGCGCGAGGCCGGCGGGACGTGGGTGCTGGCCTTCGGCATGCCCCGGCACGCGCAGGAGACCCTCACCGCGATCCGGGTCGCGCGCGGCGCCGGCCTGAAGGTCGCCCTGATCACGGACCTCGCGCTCGGTCCGCTGGCCGACGAGGCCGACGTCACCTTCACCACCGGCACCGGCTCCCGGCTGGTCTTCGACTCCTACGCGGCCCCCGGTCTGCTGGCCGCCGCGCTGCTCCAGGCGATGACCGACGCCGACCCCGAGCGGACCCAGGCGCGGCTGGAGGAGTACGAGCAGGTGGCCGACCAGCACCAGTTCTTCCTGAAGGACTGACGGCGGACTCCGCGAACCGGAGCGTAGCGGGATCATTCAACCTAAAGCGCGCATGAATGTTTTCATACGCCTTGCAAAGCCGACGGCATATATAAATACTGCTCACGGATCGCACCCGGCCCACTCCGGGCGCGTTCCGCACCCAAGGACTCACCTCTCGCACGTGCCCCGAGAAAGCCGACGGAACGCCCATGCGCACGCACCACCGCACGCCGCGCCGGCACCGACGTCCGGGGCCCCTGCACGGACACCCCCAGCCGCCGTCCCCTACCCGCGTCGGCGCCGGGGGAGTTCGATCGGGCATCGCCTGCGCGAGCGCCCGTGGCGGCCCCGGCCATCCCCTAGGCCGGGGCCGCCCCACCTCCGTCGGACCACCCCTCACGACGCCGCACACCCGGAAGCGATGACCATGACCCTCACCACCACGCGCACCGGCCCGGACTGGCCCTGCCAGGTCAAGACGCCCGGAAGCTACGACTGGGAGCGCTCGGCGGCCAAGTGGCTGCGCGAGCTGGTCCCGGCCCGCTACGCGAGCTACCCGGCGCTGATCCGTCATCCCGTGCTGCTCGCCCGGCATGCCCAGATCCAGGTCCAGCACGAGATCCGGGTGGCCCGGACCGCGCTGCAGACCGCGCGCGCCGAACTCCCCACGCTCGGTATGCCCGAGTCGGTCATCGAGCACACGATCAAGATGTACGCGGCCGAGGTGCTCCAGCTCCAGCACATCGCCCGCAGCGTCCGGGCGGTCACCGAGGCGCTGGTCAGGCACAGCACCGGTCGCTGAACCGGCATGAGGGCCGCGCCGGCCCGCGCGGCACCCGGCCCGGGGAACCCCGGCCCGCCTCGGGCGTGATCGGACCGGCTCCGGTGTGCAATGCTCGTTCGCGTGACGAGCGAGCCCCTGCCTCCCGCGCAGACCGGCGTTCCCGACCTGGCGGCGCTGGCCAGAGTCGTGGCGAGGCAGCGCGCGGAGATGGACCGGCTCCAGGAGCAGGCGGCGACGTCGGCGGTCGTGGAGCGGGCCAAGGGCGCCCTGATGGCGCTCACCGGGTACTCGCCCGACCGTGCCCACGACGAACTCCTCCAGCGCGCCAAGGCCGGGAACCGCACGCTCATCGAGGAGTGCTGGCTGACCCTGGGTGCCTTGATGCCGCCGCTGAACGGCTTCGACGAGGCGGCACGACCGGCCGAGCACGCGGGGCCGCGCGCGGTGGGGATCGAGGGACCCCGTGCGGCGGGAGGCGAGGGACCCCGTGCGGCGGGAGACGCGGAGGACGCGGCCGGCCACGAGGCGCCGGCCGGCTCCGGCCCGGCCGGCGGGCCCCTCTGGACCGGCACCGCCCTGCCGACCGCGGGACCCGACGACCGTTCCGAGGCGCTGGGGCAGCTCGGCAGGGCGCTGGTGCGGGTGGGCTCGCCGCGGGAGCTCGCGGTGTGCCTGCTGGAGTGGCTCGGGCCGGAGGCCGGGGCCGACGCCGTCCTGCTCTTCAGGCGCCTGCCGGAGGGCGGGCTCGAACTGATCGGGCACGCCGGTGTGGACAGCACGCTGACCGCCCAGTGGCGCCACGTCCCGCCGCTCGGCCGGCTCGCCCCGCTGGAGGCCCTGCGGAACCGGGAGCCGCGCTGGCTGGAGGACCTGCCCTCGGACCGGACGCGGTACCTGCTGATGGGGGATCCGCCCGAGCGGTGGCGCTCGCGTGCCTGGCTGCCCGTGCCGACCGGGCGGACGGCCGACGTGGCGCTCGGGGTGCTGCGCGCGCACGGTGAACCGTTCACCCCCCGCACGCGCGCGTTCCTGCTGGCCGTCGCCCGGCTCTGCGCCGGCCGGCTACGCGCCTTCGACGCATCGGGTGAGCCCCGCGCCAGCGGCGTCGCCGACGCCGTGCAGACCGTGTTCGACGTACTCCCGGGCACGGCGATCCTGCTCACCCCGCTGCGTTCCGCTGCGGGCGAGGTGGAGGACTACCGCATCGACGCCGCGACGCCGGACTCGGTCGACGTCCTGGGCCGCACCGGACGCGACCTGATCGGCCTGCGCGTGCTGGAGTGCTACCCGTCCGTCGCGGGCGAGTCGCTGTGGCAGGGGTACCTCACGGCGCTGACGACGGGGGAACCGTACGAGGGCGAACCCTTCGCGTACCAGGACATGATGGACGAGGCCGCGCAGACCACCACCTACTCGGTGCGGGCCGCGCGGCTGGGCGACGGACTGGTGGTCAGCTGGATCCGGCACCACCCCTCCGAGCGCCAGGAGCAGCGGCTGGCGGACGTGCAGCGGCTGGGCAACCTCGGCTGGGCGAACTGGAACCTGGTCACCCGCGAGGCCTCGTGGTCGCTCCAGGCGTACTCCGTCCTCGGCCGGGATCCCGCGCGCGGCCCGGTCGCCCTGCAGCGCCTGCCGGATCTGGCACTGCCGGAGGACGCCCCCGCCGTCTCCCGTGCCGTCACCGAAATCCTCCGCACCGGACGGCCGATCGACGTACCGTTCCGGACCAGGACCACGGAGGGAGTCCGGCATCTGCGGGCGGTCGCGGAGGCGGTCGCGGACCAGGACGGCACGCCCGTCGAGGTGCACGGCTTCGTACAGAACCTGACCGCCCAGCGCAGCGCCGAACTGGCGCTGGTGGAGAGCGAGCGGGCGGTGCTGATGCAGCGCGGCATCCTGCAGGCGGAGCGGGCGATGGCCGCCCGGCTGCAGCACGCGCTGCTGCCGCTGCCGAGCGAACCGGTCGAGCTGGCCGGGCTGCGGGTCGACGTGGCGTACGTGCCCGCCCAGTCGGAGATCCATGTCAGCGGCGACTGGTTCAGCGCCATCGAACTGCCCGACCACACCGCGCTGTTCGTGGTCGGCGACGTGGCGGGGCACGGCATCGGCGCGGTCGCCACCATGGCCCAGCTCCGTTTCACCGCCAAGGGCATGGTCAGCACGGGTTCGTCGCTGACCGGTGCGCTGGCCCGGCTGAACATGCTGCTGCTGCACTCCCGGGACAGCCGCAGCACCGCCACCATGGTCCTGGCCCACTACGAGCCCGAGGAGCGCCGGCTCGCCTGGGCCCAGGCGGGGCATCCGCCGCCGCTGCTGTTGCGCGGGGGCGAGGCGCGCTTCCTCGACCGGCCCGCCGGCATCCTGCTCGGGGCGTCCGGCGCGCCGGTCTACCAAGCCGCCGAGTGCCGTCTGGAACCCGGGGACCGGCTGCTGCTGTACACCGACGGCCTGGTCGAACGGCCCGGCGAGGGCCTGGACGCGGGCTTCGCCCGGCTGGCCGCGGCCGTCCTGGCCCAGGACGGCGAAGGCCCCGGTGCCCTGGAGCCCCTGCTCGCCTCGATGCTGGCGGGTGAGCGGCGCGACGACGTGTGCGTGCTGGACATACGGGTACCGGCCGCGAACGGACGGTGACCGGGGACGGACGCCGGGGGCAGGTCCTGGTCGTCGCCGCCGTGGCGCCGGTACCAGCACAGGCCGACGAGAGCGGCCGGCAGGGACACGGCGGGCAGCACCAGGGTGTGGAAGGCGGTCCTGGGCGTGGCCTTCGCTCGTCCGGTGGATCGTCCGCGGGTGCGGGCGGCGGGAGACCGGCCGCGGGACGCCGCCCATGGTGACCCACTCGCGCACCGCAGGAAGTCTTCCCCGCCCCATCCCGGGTGTTCGACCGGGTGCCGCGCCCGGTCAGTCCGCCGGATGACCCGGCTCGATGGCAAGGGCGTCGCCGAGCCGCAACAGGGACCCCGCCCGCCCCTCGCCCCACTGCACGGGGTCGAGGAGGAAGCCGGTGTGGTCGCCGCCGTCGACGTGTCCCCGCACGGTGCCGACGAACCAGGCCGCCGCGTCCCGCAGGACGGCCGCCCCGCCGTGGCCCCGTGTCCACGGCACGCGGGTGAACTTGTCGACCCGGTCGCCGGTCTCCCCGCCGAACAGGGCGGCCAGCTCGTGCTGTTCACGGGTGAGCAGGTGGACGGCGAGGCACTCGGCGTCGAGGGCGACCCGGTAGGTGTGGTTGACCTTGGACAGCCAGACCACGAACCGCACGGGTTCCAGGGAGCACTGCGAGGCGAATCCGACCAGGCAGCCCGAGCGCTCGTCCCCCGCCGCGGCCGTCACCACGTACATGTCCGGGTCGAGCCGGCCCGTGAACACCTCGGAGTCCGCCATGCCCGCCTCACCTCCGTCGCACCGCCCGCCGCTCACCGTCGTACCGGTCCACGGGTGCCCCCGATCCGCCCCCGTCTCACCCGGTGGTGAGGCTGGTACGGGATTCCAGGGAGCGGCGGGTGTCGTCGCCGTAGACGCCGTCCTCGTCGCCCCTGATGCCGTACCAGAGCTGGAAGCGGGCCACCGCCGCGGTGAGTTCGGCGTCGTAGCGGCCGCCGGTGGAGCCGTCGCGGTAGACGTCCGGGATGCGCAGCAGGCGCTCCTGCAACTCGGTGACCTCGGGACCGCTGTCGCCCTCGCGGAGGGTGCCGGCTCCGTCCGGGTCGGCCGCGGCGGTGGGCGTGGCGCCGGCCGGTTCGGTAGGGGTGACGGAGGTCGCGGGCGAGGAGGGCTGGGCGGCGGACGCGGTGTCCTGACGGCCGGGCAGCAGCAGGGCGCAGCCGAAGCCGACCAGCGCGGCCGCGGTGACGGCGACCGCGACGGCGGCGCGGCGCAGTCCGGGGCCGAATCCGAAGGGTCCGGAGCCGGAGCGCCCGGAGCCGGAGCGCCCGGAGGCGGAGGACCCGGAGGCGGAGGACCCGCCGGAAGCGGCGGGCCGCGGCCCGGGCCGGGTATCGAAGACGCGCGGCAGTTCCTCGGTGTCGTCCTCGGCGGGCGGTCCCGCCCAGGGCTCCGGGCCGGACGGACCCGCGAACGCATCGGGGCCGGCCGGCTCCGGGGAGGCCTTGGCCCGGGCCGCGTCCTGCTCCATCTCCCGCATCAGTTCGGCGAGCCGGTCGAGGCGGCGGGGACGCAGGACACGGATGGGTTCGAGGACCGGGCCACGGTCCGGCCCGGCCTGATCGTGCGGTGTCGGCACTACGCTCTCCTTCCGTCCCTGAGCAGAGATACGCACGCACCGCCCGCGAAGTTCAAAAAAGCACTCGGTTCCCCGGAAGCCGCACTCAGTGCCAGGAGATCGGGACGAGTGCTACGTTCGCGCCCATGAGCTCCAGCAGCGCGGCGGCGGCCGCGAAGCCGCCCATGCGGGACGCCCTGGTGGCGGCGGCCTTCCGGCTGTTCCTGGAACGCGGCTACGAACAGACCACGGTGGACGACATCGTGGCGCTCGCCGGGGTGGGCCGGCGCTCGTTCTTCCGCTACTTCCCCTCCAAGGAGGACGTGGTCTTCCCCGACCACGAGCGCTGCCTGGCCGACATGACCGCCTTCCTGGCCGCGAGCGGCGCGGAGCACGAGCCCGTGCGGCGGGTCTGCGACGCGGCCCGGCTCGTCCTGCGGATGTACGCGGAGAACCCCGCCTTCTCCGTGCATCGCTACCGGCTCACCAAGAAGGTGCCGGGGCTGCGCGCCTACGAGCTGTCGGTGGTGTGGCGGTACGAGCGGGCGCTCGCCGCGTACCTGCGGGGCCGTTTCGCCGGCCGGCCCGACGGGACGCTGCGGGCCGACGTGATCGCGGCGGCGGTGGTCGCGGCACACAACAACGCCCTGCGCAGCTGGCTGCGTTCGGGCGGCGAGGACGACGCGAGCGCGGCGGTGGACCGTGCGCTGGAGTACGTGCAGTCCGCCTTCGGCCTGCCCAGCGTGGTGGTGCCGGGCGAACCGCGGGCCGATGACGTGATCGTGCTGGTCTCCCGGCGCGGGGCGCCGCTGTGGCGGGTGGTGCAGGAACTCGAGTCCGCGCTCGGCCGCGGCTGATCCGCCGGCACCCGGGGCCGGCTGACGCAGATTCGGGGTACGGAGTGCCTTTACGAGTGGCACTGAGTGCCATATTCTGTCGGCGTGCACGGTGGCACGGTGAACCGGGCACGCGTGTGCACGGCCCGTGCCGGGCACGCGGATTCCGGCCGAGTGCAGGGAGTTGCCAGCGTGTACCACCATTCGACAGGCGCCGTTCGTCCGGCGGCCGGCTTCGCGACGGGCGTCCTCGACCCCCGGGCCGCGGACTCCGGGGACGCCCTCGTCTTCCAGCGCTGCAACTGGTGCGGCACCGCGATGTACCACCGGCTGCTGTGTCCGGTCTGCCAGGGCAGCGACCTGCGTACCGAGCGCAGCGAGGGCGTGGGCACGGTCCGCCACTCCGGCGTGGTGCACCGCAACACGCCCGCCGCGCGCAATGTGTCGCTGGTCGAGATGGCCGAGGGCTTCGTCGTCCGCGGGCGCGTGATGGGGCCGCCGGTCGGCATCCACAGCGGGGACCGGGTGCGGTTGTCCACGGCGAAGGACCCGGTGCGCGGCGAGCCCGTCTTCCAGTTGCTCGACGAGCCGTACCGCGCCTGGAGCTGACGGCTCCGGCCGGGAACCAGCGCCGCGGGAGCCGCCTTCCGTCGCACAGGCACCCCCCAGCCGCCTCTCACCGTCCTCCGGAACGCGAGGGCCCCCGGGACCGCCGGGGTGTCCGAACTCGGCGTCGGGGGAGGAAAAGCTGTGATCCGTGCCCGGCGAACATGGGTCACCGCCGCGGTGTCGCTCGCGGTGGCGGCAGGATCTCCGGGGCTGGCACAGGCACGACAACGGTCAGGAGCAGGGGCGTTCGCGACCGCGGCCGACGAGCGGCTGCCGCCGGGCCGGCACCTCTCCGGTTCCCGCTCGGCACCCCAACCGGTGTGGCGGTCGGCCGCGCGGGTGCCGATGGGGGGGCGCGCGGGTGGAGTTCCGTGCGTCGGGACGGCTGCTGGGCGTCATCGGAACCGGGGAAGGACGGGCACAGCTTCCGGCTCGGCCTCGACGGCGTACGGCCGGCCGGTCCGACGGACCTCCAGGTCCGGTCGGGTGGGCGGCGGCTGGACGCCGCGCCCGACACCGGGAACCGGCAGCGCGGCGGCCCGGCCCCCGGCCCCGCCGCCGGCGAACGGCGTGACCCCGGTGGCCGGCCGGGTCGCCGAGGGAGCGGCGCTGAAGTGGCGGGTCTCCCTCCCGGAGGCCGCCGACGTCGACCTCGGCACGGCGTTCGCCGCGGTCCCGGTCTTCGGGCCGGAGCTGTCCACCAAGGACGTCGGCCCGGCGTGGCTCGAGGACGCCACCGACGCGTCACCGGACCCGGAGCGGCCGCTGTCCAAGGTCGACGGCCTCTACCTGCGGGTGGACGTCCCGGCGGGCGCGCCGGGCACCGACGTGACCGTGCGGTCCTGGACGGCACCGTGCTGGACGCCTCGTAACGGCGTACGGCACACCGGCGGGGCCGGCCGCCCGGTCAGTTCTCGAGGGTCACCGTGATGCCGACGGTCCCCTCCCGCCCCCGGCGCAGCCGGCTGCCCAGCAGCGTCAGCCGGCCGGCGATGCCGTACTTGCGGGCGATGAGGCCGCGGTAGCGCTCGGTCGTGGCCGCGTCACCGATCTCGGCGGTGCCGGGAACCTGGTCTCCGGTCGGCCGGCCCCGCATGTCGCAGGGGCCCACGAGGACGTCCGCGCGGCGGCGGACGCGCTTGACCTTCCAGGAGTCCGCGGCCGTCCAGACGCCGAGCGCGGCCCCGTCCCGTACCACCCAGACCGGGGTGGCGACCGGGGTTCCGTCCTTGCGGTAGCTGGTGAACAGCAGGTACTTGCCCGCGGCGAGCCGCTCCAGCGACGAGTCGTCCATACCCCCAAGTCTAGGAGGACCGTGTCAGGGCCGCGTCACCCGAGCGCCGAAGCCATCCTCCGCACCCCTTCCGTGATCACCTCGGGCGAGGTCGCCAGGTTCAGCCGTGCGTGCCCGGCTCCGCCCGTGCCGAACGGGATCCCGGAGCTGAGGGCGACCCGGCCGCGCTCCAGGAAGACCTCCGCCGGGTCGTCGCCCGGACCGAGGGCCCGGCAGTCGAGCCAGGCCAGGTAGGTAGCCTCGGCCGGGCGGTACCGGATCGCGGGCAGCTCCTCGGCCAGCAGGCGGGCGAGCAGCCGCCGGTTGTCGTCGAGGCCGGCCAGCAGCGCGTCCAGCCAGCCCGTGCCCTCCCGCAGGGCGGCCGTGTGGGCGATGACGCCGAGGTGGCTGGGGCCGTGACCGACCTCCTCGGGCATCCGGGCCAGGTCCGCGGCGGCCGCCGGTCCGGCGACGGCCAGGGCGGCCTTGAGCCCGGCCAGGTTCCAGGCCTTGGACGCCGACATCAGCGACAGGCCGTGCTCCCCGCCCGGCACGCTCAGATACGGCACGAAGGCGGCTGAGGCGGCGACCAGCGGGGCGTGGATCTCGTCGGCCACGACCCGTACGCCGTACCGGGCGGCGAGCGAGGCGACGGCGGTCAGCTCCTCGGCGGTGTGCACGGTGCCGGTCGGGTTGTGCGGGCTGCACAGCAGGTACGCGGCCCGCCCGCCGCCGGCGACCGCCGTCCGGAAGGCCTCCTCAAGGACATCGAGGTCGATCCGCAGCCCTTCGCCGAGCGGGGCTTCCACCACGCGCCGGTCCATGTGGGTGACGAACTGGAAGAACGGCGGATAGACCGGCGGGTTGACCACCACCGGATCCCCGGGCCCGGTGACCAGCTTGATCATCTCGACGACGCCCAGCATCACGTCGGGCACGATCGCGGTGCGCTCCACGGCGAGCCCGTCCCAGCCCCAGCGCCCGGCGGCGAACGCGGCCAGCGCCTCGGCGTAGGCGGTGCCCGCCGGATAGCCGGTGTCGCCGAGGTCGAGCGCCTCGGTGACGGCGCGGACCACGGCCGGGGCGAGCGGCACGTCCATCTCGGCCACCCACATCGGCAGCACGTCCTCGGGATAGGTGCGCCATTTCATGCTCGTGCGGCGTCGGAGGCGGTCGAGGGTGAGTACGCGCAGCGGGTCCGGTTCACCGGGCGTCTCGTGCGGGATGCTGGTCATGGGCTCAAGATAGGCGGCCGGGGCGGGAGGCGGCACGGTAAGGACGGGCGCGCCCCGGGAGCCGGCCGAAGAAGATCACCGGCGCGGTGAACGCCTCCGCCCCGGGCCACGTATGAAGGACAGGGTGCTCAACGACCGGAGTGCCCCGCGGTGTTGCCGAAGCACCGCGCGTTCGGGGTTCGGGAGCCAGGCATGAGGCACGCACGACGACGGGTCGTCCGGCGGGTGACACAGCTGGCGGCGGTCGGCGGACTCCTGCTGGGAGGCGTCATGGTCACGCAGGCCATGGCGAGCGAGACTCCCGGCACGTCCGCCGCGCCGTCCAGCACCGCGGACCGGGCCGGGAACACCGGCGCCGCCCTGGTGGCGAAGCTCGGCACCTCCCGTACGGCGGGCAGCTGGATCGGCGCCGACGGGCGTCCGGTCGTCGCGGTCACCGACGACGCGGCGGCGGCCGTGGTGAAGAAGGCGGGGGCCGAGGCGAAAGTCGTGCCGCACAGCATGAGCCGGCTGAAGTCGGCCACCGCCGCGCTGCGTTCGGCGCCCCGTGTGGCGGGCACGGCGTGGTCCCTGGACTACCGGACCAACCAGGTCGTGGTGCAGGCCGACACGACCGTGTCGGCCGCCGACTGGAACCGCCTGTCGAAGGTAGCCAAGAGCATCGGCGGCTTCGTGCGCATGGAGCGCAGCCAGGGCACCTTCACCACCCGCCTCAACGGGGCGCAGCCGATCCTGTCGACGGGCGGCCGTTGCTCGGCGGGCTTCAACGTCACCAACGGCCAGAGCGACTTCATCCTCACCGCCGGGCACTGCGGTCCGGCCGGGTCCATCTGGTTCGCCGACAACCAGGGCAACCAGCAGCTCGGCCAGACCCTCAAGACCAACTTCCCGGGCAACGACTTCTCCCTCATCCAGTACGCGAGCGGGAAGGCCGGGGACGGCGCCGACGTGGTCGCCATCGGCAACGGCAACGGCGTCCGGATCACCGGCGCCGCCGACCCCACGGTCGGGCAGCGGGTGTTCCGCAGCGGCAGCACGAGCGGGCTGCACGACGGGACGGTGACCGGGCTCGACGCGACCGTGAACTACCCCGAGGGCACCGTCACCGGCCTCATCCAGACCACGGTGTGCGCCGAACCGGGCGACAGCGGCGGCCCCCTGTTCTCGGAGGGCATCGCGCTGGGGGTGACCTCGGGCGGCAGCGGTGACTGCAAGACGGGCGGTACGACCTTCTTCCAGCCGGTGACCAAGGCCATGTCGGCGCTCGGCGTCCAGCTGATCGTGTCCGCGCAGAACGCCGCGGGCGCCCAGGGCGCCTCGCCCGCGCCGTCCGCCTCGGCCACCCAGAGCACCATCGCGCCCAG
Source organism: Streptomyces sp. NPDC004542 (assembly GCF_040610035.1). NCBI lineage: Bacteria > Bacillati > Actinomycetota > Actinomycetes > Kitasatosporales > Streptomycetaceae > Streptomyces > Streptomyces sp. NPDC004542. The sequence goes on along the minus strand of NZ_JBEXLP010000039.1, from coordinate 36,017 downwards.
CTCGGCCTCCCCCGGCTCGTCGGCCCCGGTCACCGGCACCTCGGACGGCGAGACCCTGCTGGCCCGGCTCACCGACACCAGGAACGTCGGCCCCGGCCTGCTGGTGATCGCAGGCAGCCTGATCGCCCTGGTCGCGACCCGGTACTTCCGCTCGGAACAGGACCGCAGGGCCTATCAGCGGTACTACTCGGCGACCTGGGGCTGACGGCAGGCCCGCGAGGACCGGGCCCGGCCGGAGACGGCAGCGAGAAGGGCACCCGTGCGCTCATAGGTGCCCTGGACGGTGCTGCGGGGTCGGCGAATCAGGCCGCGTGGTCCGACTGAGGGGTGGCGGCGGCCCACTCCAGCACGAGCCGCTGGTATTCCTCGCGCTGCTCGGTGGTCAGTGTGCCGCCCGACCGGAGCCACAGGGCCCGGATCTCCTCGTTGACCTCCGCGGCCGATCGCTCGGAAGCGGCTTCGACAGTGGTGGACATGGTGTGAAGCATATGCCGGTCGGCGTGAAGGCGCCGTGAGCAAGTACGGGGAATCCCGGCATTCCGGACCGTGTTGCTCATCACGTCAAGAGAGCGGCGCGCTACGGCGAGTTCACCTCTCCACAGCACCGAGCACCAGCACCTGGATCGCCAGCACCGCCGCCCCGCGCGCCCAGTCGTGGAAGTCGGAGACCTTCGTCTCCAGCCCGACCGGCGCGGCCAGCGGGTGGCGGCCCGCCCGGACGCCCTCGTGCACCACCGCACCGGCCACGTCCATCAGCCCGACACCTTCCCCGGCCAGCAGGATCTTCTGCGGCATGACGAAGTTGGCGATCTGGGCGACCAGCGTGCCGAGCGCCCGCGCCGCCTCGTCGATCACCCGGGCGGCCATCGGCTCCCCCTCGGCGGCGCGGGCGAGGATCTCCGCGTACGTCGCGTCGTGGCCGGTGGCGGCCCGGATCTGGTACCGGATGCTGGGGATGGTGAGGAGGGACACCGCGCTGCCGCGCGCGCCGTCCGGGGTCAGCGGACCGTGGGGCTGGATGATCCAGTGCCGGCCGAAGCCGCGGTCCTCCTCGGCGTGGGGCACCCGCTTGCCGCCGAGCACCAGTCCGTAGCCGATGCCGGCCCCGATCGTCAGTACCACGAAGCGGTCGAGGCCGCGGCCCGCCCCGAACCAGGTCTCGGCCTCCACCAGGGCGGCGACGTCGTTCTCGACAACCACCGGCAGCCCGGTGCGCTCCTCCACCAGCCGGGCCAGGGGCACGTCGCGCCAGCCGAGGTAGGGGGACTCACCGACCACGGCGCGCTCCCGCACCAGGCCGCCCACACCGATGCCGATGCCCGCGAGCGGGGCGGGGGTACGCGCGGCGAGCCCGGCCGTCATCGCGGCCAGCACGTCGGCCACCTCGCCGGGGTCGTGACCGGTGATCGGCCGGTCGAGCCGGGCGACGACCTCGCTGCGCAGCGTGGTGACGACGCCGTAGACCATGTCGTCGGTGACCTTGAACCCGAGGAAGGCCCGGGAGCCGGTCACGACGTCCAGGGGCTGCGAGGGGCGCCCCTGCCGGGTCCGGGCCGCGGTGCCCGAGTCGGGTACCTCGACCAGCAGACCGGATTCGATGAGGGGTTTGGTCAGCCGGGTGAGGCTGCCCGCCGAGAGCCGCAGGCGCCGGGCCAGCTCGGTGCGCGAGAGGGGGCCGTGGACGAGCACTTCGATCGCCACGGAGCGCTCCGCCGGGCTGAGCGGGTGCCATCCCGCCGTCGAATATTTCCGCATCAGAAATAAGTCTGCCACCCCTTCGGGGTAAGCGGGCACAGTTGGGCGGATTTTCTCGGGCTCTTGACACCCAGATTCTTTCGAATCAAAAGTAACCCCATGACTTTTTCCCTCGGCATCGTCGGAGCCGGACAGTTCTCCGGCCAGTTCGCCACGCTGTTCCAGGCCCACCCGGGCGTCGGCGACGTGTTCGTCACCGACCTGCTGCCCGAGCGGGCCGGGCAGCTCGCCGCCGCGCAGGGGCTCGCGGGCACCTTCCCCTCCTACGAGGCCATGCTGGAGTCGGCGGCGGTGGACGCGGTCGCGATCTTCACCCAGCGCTGGACCCACGGCCCGCTGGTCCTGCGGGCGCTGGAGGCGGGGAAGCACGTGTACAGCGCCGTGCCGATGGCGATCAGCACGGAGGAGATCGCGGCGATCATCGACGCGGTCCGGGCGACCGGGCTGACCTACATGATGGGCGAGACGAGCCAGTACAACCCGGCGACCGTGCACGCCCGCAACCAGATCGCCGAGGGCGCCTTCGGACGGCTGTTCTACGCCGAGGGCGACTACGTCCACGACATGGACCTGGGGTTCTACGACGCCTACCGGTACAGCGGCGGCGAGAACTGGAAGGCGACCGCCAGCTATCCGCCGCTGCTGTATCCCACGCACTCGGTGGGCGGGGTGCTCGGGGCCTGGGGGACGCACGCGGTGAGCGTGTCGGCGATCGGCGTGAGGGACGAGCGCGGGGACGGCGTGTTCGACAAGGAGATCAGCCAGTTCGGCAACGACATCTCCAACGCGACCGCGCTGTTCGAGGTGGCGGGCGGCGGTTCGTTCCGCACCAACGAGTTCCGGCGGGTCGGCTACCCGTCCCACATACGGGAGTCACGGTTCCGGTTCTTCGGCACGGAGGCGAGCATGGAGCAGCTCGCCACGGTCGCGCTGTGGCAGGACAAGCAGGGCGTGAAGGACATCACGGAACTGCTGGAGCCCAAGCCCACGATGTCGCCGGACGACCCCTCGCTCCAGCACATCGCGCCGGAGCTGCGGGCGGCCTTCACCTCCGGGTCGGCGCCGGTGCACGACCGGGCCCGGCTGCCCAGGGAGTTCGACCACCTGCACAACGGCCACGAGGGCAGCCACCACTTCCTGGTGGACGACTTCGTGACCGCCGTGGCCACCCGCACCCTGCCGCCGGTGAACGCCTGGGTCGCGGCCCGCTACACCCTGCCGGGCATCGTCGCGCACGAGTCCGCGCGGCAGGGCGGGATACGGCTGGAGATCCCGGACTTCGGGGACGCGCCCCGGGGATGACGGCTCAGGTGCCCGGCTTGCGGCCGTAGACGTAGACGTCGTCGCCGGTCTTCAGCAGCGACCAGTACTTCTTGGCGTCCTTCGTGGTCATGTTGACGCAGCCGTGCGAGCCCGGCGGATTCCACATGCTGAGGTTCACCGAGTGGAAGGCCTGGCCGCCGTCGAAGAACTGGCTGTAGGGCATCGGGACGTCGTAGAGGCTCGAGACGTGGTCGATGTCGCGCCAGTAGATCTTCTTCAGGCCGGTGCGGGTCTCGAACCCGTCCCGGCCGGTGCGCACCGGCACCGGGCCGTAGACCAGCTTGTCGCCGTCCTGGATCCAGCTCAGCTGGAGACCGAGGTTCACACAGGCGATACGACCCTTGTTCACCGGGCACTTGCCGGCCTTGTTGGGATTGTTCCCGACGGCCTTCTGCTTGTTCATGAGGTCCATCACGCCCCAGGTGACAGGACCGGCGTAACCGATGGCGGGCGTGATGCCGTGCTTGTTCTGGAAGGCCTGGATCGCCTTGCAGTCGGCGGAGGACTGCTTTCCGTCGACCGGGCGGCCGAGGAACTTCTCCACCTGCTTCTGGTACGGCCCCGCCTGTGCCGTACAGCTCGCCGCCTGCGCCGGAGCGGTGCCCAGCGTCAGCGTGAGCGGTGCCACGACCGCGGTCACGGCCAGCGTGACCGCGCTTCGTCTGCGGATGTCCCCCATGTGTGCCCCCTCGCCCTTCTGTCCCGGTCGTCGTTCCCACGACGCCCACTGGGTAGACGCATGTACGGCGACGACGGTTGCACGCACCAGCACGCCCAACAGGCCGGGTAGCGTGCGCGCATGTCCGCGTTCATACAGCAACTCCCCGCCCTGATCGGTGTCGTGATCGGCGCGCTCGGCTCGTACCTGGCGGTGGTACGGGGAGACCAGGCACGGTTCCGCCGCGAACGGGCGGCCCGCTGGGAGGAGCGGCGGCTGGCGGTGTACGCCGACTACGCGCGCACCCTGAAGCAGGCCGTCACCCTGACGTACCGGGTCGCCGCCCACCTCGGCAACGACCCGCACCCGCACCCGCTGTCACCGCAGGAGGCGGCACCCCTGCTGGCCGAGGCCGCGCTCGCGCGGGACCCGGCCGGGGAGGCACTGCTCCTGCTGGGCAGCCCGGCGGTGGTGGAGAAGGCCCGGGTGTGGGTGGTGGCGGCGATGGAGATGGAGCGCTTCCTGCGGGAGCGCACCCACGACCCCGAGGCCTGGCAGGAACTGCTGGAGCGGCAACGGGCCGGCCGCGAGGGCTACTACACGGCCGTCCGGCAGGACCTGGCCCTCCCCCCGGGCCACTCGGCCCGCTGGCCGCTGCCATCACCGACCGGTCAGCGGTAGCCCGTCGTGTCGGCCGGTCTCCCCGCCTCCTGGACCTCCGCCAGGTACCGCCAGGCGTCCGGCCGGCTGCCGTCGAGGTCTGTGAAGTCGTACACCTGGGCCAGGCCTCCGCTGGAGAGGGACGTGCCGTTCAAACGGGCCACGTCCGGGTCGGCGGCGAGGGCGGCGACGGCCCGGCCGATGTAGCGCGGGGTCTCGGAGATGGCGAAGTGGGGCTCGCGGTCCAGGGCGTCGCGCCAGTTGTCCTCCCGTACCCCGAAGGTGTCGAGCATGATCTCCGAGCGCAGCCAGCCCGGGGTCAGGGCCACGGCGGTGGCGCCGCGCGGGCCCAGTTCGTGGCCGAGGGCGAAGGCCATCCGCAGGACGGACGCCTTGGCGAGGTCGTAGAAGAGGTTCACCCGGTAGGTGTCGCGGTTGTGGTCGGCGGTGCCGTCGGTGACCTCGACGACCAGACCGCCGCGGCGGCGCAGCAGCAGGGGCAGGGCGTGGTGGCTGGTGATCACGTGGGTCTCGACGGCGAGGCGGAGCAGCGCCAGTCCCTTGTCGAGGTCGTGCTCCCAGACCGGGGTGTCCCAGGCGAAGAGGTGCTCGGCGCCCCAGATGTCGTTGACCAGGACGTCGAGACGCCCGGACTCCCGGTCGATCCGGTCCACGACGGCGCGGACCTGTGCCGGGTCCAGGTGGTCGGCGGGCACGGCGATGCCCCGGCCGCCGGCCTCGGTGACCAGGTCGGCGGTGTCCTCGATGGTCTCGGGGCGGTCGTACTCCGAGCGTCGCGCGCGCGTGCTGCGTCCGGTGACGTAGACGGTGGCACCGGCCGCGCCGAGCTCCACGGCGATCCCCCGTCCCGCCCCGCGCGTCGCTCCCGCGACCAGTGCGACCCTGTCCTCCAGCGGACCCGGCATGTCCGGCCTCCCGTGCTCGAACGGCTGCTGTCACCGTCCAGGGTCGCCGGGAAGCCGGACATCTTCTGTCGCCTTTCAGTGGCCGCGTTCGATCCACTCCTGCAGGTGGGGTGCCTCGGCCCCGATGGTGGTCGGGTCGCCGTGGCCGGTGAGGACCTTGGTCTCGGGCGGGAGGGTGAGGAGGCGGTCGCGGATGGAGTCGATGATGGTCGGGAAGTGGGACCAGGAGCGGCCGGTGGCGCCGGGCCCGCCCTGGAAGAGGGTGTCGCCGGTGAAGACGGCTCCCAGACCCGGGTCGTACAGGCAGACCGCGCCGGGCGCGTGGCCGGGCGTGTGCAGCACGGTGAGGTCGGCGCCGGCCGCCTCGATGACCTGCCCGTCGGCCAGGTGGGCGTCGGGGTCGCGGTCGGGGTGGGTGAGCTTCCACAGGGGAAGGTCGTCGGGGTGCAGCCAGATCGTGGCGCCGGTGCGGTCGGCGAGGGCGGGCGCGGCGTCGATGTGGTCGTTGTGGGCGTGGGTGCACACGATCGCCGTCAGCCGGCGGTCGCCGACCGCCTCGGCGATGGCGTCGGCGTCGTGGGCCGCGTCGATGACGACGGCCTCGTGGTCGTCGCCGACGATCCACACGTTGTTGTCGACGTCCCAGGTACCGCCGTCGAGGGTGAACTGCCCGGAGGTGACGAGGCGTTCGATACGCGCGGCCATCACAGCACCACCACCGAGCGCAGCACGTCGCCCTGGTGCATCCGCTCGAACGCCTTCTCCACCTCGTCGAGCTGGATGGTCTCCGTGACGAACTTCTCCAGCGGCAGCCGCCCCTGCAGGTGCAGGTCGACCAGCATGGGGAAGTCACGGCTCGGCAGGCAGTCGCCGTACCAGGAGGACTTCAGCGCGCCGCCGCGGCCGAAGACGTCCAGCAGGGGCAGCTCGAGTTTCATCTCCGGGGTCGGCACGCCGACCAGCACGACCGCGCCGGCCAGGTCGCGGGCGTAGAAGGCCTGTCGGTAGGTCTCCGGGCGGCCGACCGCCTCGATGACCACGTCGGCGCCGAAACCGCCGGTCAGCTCGCGGATCGCCTCGACCGCATCGGTCTGCCGGGAGTTGACGGTGTGGGTGGCGCCCAGTTCCCGGGCGGTGTCCAGCTTGCGGTCGTCGACGTCCACCGCGATGATCTTCGCCGCCCCGGCCAGGCGGGACCCGGCGATCGCCGCGTCCCCGACCCCGCCGCACCCGATCACGGCGACCGAGTCGCCGCGGCCGACGCTCCCGGTGTTGATCGCGGCGCCGATGCCGGCCATCACGCCGCAGCCCAGCAGGCCGGCCACCTGCGGGGACACCGACGGGTCGACCTTGGTGCACTGCCCGGCCGCGACCAGCGTCTTCTCCGCGAAGGCGCCGATGCCCAGGGCCGGGGACAGCTCGGTGCCGTCGGTGAGGGTCATCTTCTGCGTGGCGTTGTGGGTGTCGAAGCAGTACCACGGCCGCCCGCGCAGACACGCCCGGCAGTTCCCGCACACGGCACGCCAGTTGAGGATCACGAAGTCCCCGGGCGCCACATCGGTGACACCGTCGCCCACCGACTCCACCACGCCCGCCGCCTCGTGCCCGAGCAGGAAGGGGAAGTCGTCGCTGATGCCGCCCTGCTTGTAGTGCAGGTCGGTATGGCAGACGCCGCAGGCCTGGACCCGCACCACGGCCTCCCCCGGCCCCGGGTCCGGTACGACGATCGTCTCGATCCGCACGGGCTGGTCCTTGCCCGGTGCGATCACGCCGCGTACTTCCTGCGCCATGGTGCCTGGCTCCTTCCGTCGATGCTCCTGCCCCGACCCTACGCGTGACCGATCAGTACCGCAGGAAGCTGGGCGCCGACCGGAGAAATCCTTCTCCACCGGACCCACCAGCGCCTTGGAGCCCCGAGCCGGAGGGGGCGATGACGTCCGATCCGCAGGACGCGGAGGTACGCGGAGCCGGCGGCGACACAGTTCCCGGCGGCCGCGGACCGACGCCCGCCGCGACGAGCGGACTGCGCTTGCCGGGGCAGCCGAGGCGGAGGAGTCTCGGAAGAGGGGCACGGCGGTCCGTTCCTCAGGGGCCGCGGTCCCCTCGGAGGAGGTCACCATGGGCAGCGCGACAGGCTCCACCTTCGACACCGAGACCCTGCGCCGGGGGGTGGAGGGCGGCAAGAACACCCTGCTGTCGCTCTACGCGGACGACGCGGAGATCCGCATCATCGACCGGAACTCCCGGCCCAGTCACCCGAAGGTGCTGCACGGGCGCGGCGAGATAGCCGAGATGCTGGACGACGTGTACAGGCGCGACATGACGCACAAGCTGGACGCCTGTGTCGTGCAGGGCGACCGCGCCGCCTTCAGCGAGTCCTGCGAGTACGCGGACGGCGTGCGTGTCCTCGCCGAGTCGATGATCACCCTGCGCGACGGGAAGATCGCCGAACAGATCATGATCCAGGAATGGGACGAATAGGCGGCAGGGCCGCGCGGGTCCAGGTCAGCTCCCGACCGGCCCGGACCCTCTCGGCCCGTGCGGCCCGGGCACGAAGTCGCCGGCCGCGGCCGGTGGCTGCGGCAGGCCGCCGGGCGGTGTCCGCGGCTCTTCTTCGGCCGGTGCCGCGAGCAACCCTTCACGGCGCACCCCCTCGGACCCGACCCACTTCCCCTACCGGAGCATCGGAGGTGAGATCAGGTCCGGGCCAGTGGCGCACCTGCGTACCCGGCGGACCGTACGGCCCACCATGCCGGTGAAGGCCGTCAGTTCAGCGTCCACTTCTGATTGTCGCCGCTGTTGCAGGACCACAGGATCATCGACGTACCGTTGGTGGTTCCCGCTTCGTTCGCGTCCAGGCACAGGCCCGCGTTGACATTGGTGATCGTGCCGTCACCGTTGACGTTCCACTGCTGGTTGCTCTGGCCGTTGCAGTCCCAGATGACGACCTTGGTGCCGTTGGTGGTGCCGAGGTTGTAGGCGTCCAGGCATTTGTCGCCGTACACCACGAGTTCCTTGCGCAAGGTGTACGTCCAGGACTGGTTCTGGCCGCCGTTGCAGTCCCACAGTTCGGCCTGGGTGCCGTTGGTGAGGGTGTTGTCGTAGACGTCGAGGCAGCGTCCCGACTGCTTGCCGACGACCTGGGTGCCGTTCGTGCCGGGCAGCGGTCTGACCGTGATGGAGTCGAGTGTCGGGGCACCGGAGAAGGTGAGCTTGTTGGACGAGCCACGGGACAGGGCGACCGCGACGGAGACCGTGCCCGCGCTCGAACCGGTGGGCGGGAAGGAGACCGCCGTGCTGCCCTGGCCGTTGACCTGGAGCGTGGCCGTGCGGGCGGTGGAGGCGGTGTTGGTGTAGGAGACGTCGACGGTCTTCACACCGGTGCTGTCCGCCGCCACACCGGTGAAGCTCGACGTTCCCGAGTACGTGCTGCTCGCGGCCTCGGTGCCCTCGGTCACCGTGAGCATCACCGAGCCGCCCGCCGGGACGCCGGCCGTGTAGCTCGTGCCGTACCTGCCCGCGTCGGACCGGGTCCACAGGTCACGGACGGTCGCGGACGCGTCGGTCAGGCCGAGGTCGGACCAGCGCACGGTGATGTCCCGGGCCGCGGAGGTGCGGTTGAGCAGCACGACCGCGCGGTTGCCGCTGCCGGACAGCACCTTGCCGTACACCTGGAGCCCGGTGGTGTCCTCGGCGACCTTGACGCCCTGGAGCCCGCGCGGATCCTGGTCGACGGCGATGACCTCGGGGTTCTTCAGGATGGCGGCGGTCTCCGACGTCATGGTGGTCAGGTTGTTGCCGGCCAGGAGCGGGGCGCCGGAGATCGCCCACAGGTTCATGTGGGTGCGGTTCTGGGCGGCGGTGAAGCCGTCCATGCCGACCATGAGCATGTCCGGGTCGTTGTAGTAACCGGTGTGCTGGGCCGTGGGGTGCAGGGTCTGGTCGAAGTTGGACAGCAGGTTCGTCATCGACGGCTTCTTGCCGTAGTAGATGATGTCGGTGCTGGTCCGCCACATCGGAGCCTGGCCCGGCGCCCAGTTCCAGGGGTTCTGCCTGCCCCAGTTGCAGATCGAAAGGGTGAGCGGACGGCCGGTCGTCGCCGCGGCCTGGGCGACCGCGTCGCTGATGGACCGGTACGCCGTCTTCGCGTCGAGGCCCTCGGCTGCACCGCCGCACCAGTCGACCTTGACGAAGTCGAAGCCCCACTTCGAGAACTGCAGCATGTCCTGGGCGTAGTGGCCCTCGCTGCCCGTGTTGGCGGCGGCGGGGCGGGTGGTCGGGTAGTAGTAGCCGCAGCCGTTCTTGCCCGCGTCGGTGTAGATGCCGGCCTTGAGGCCCTTGCTGTGGATGTAGTCGGCGATGGCGCTCATTCCGCCGGGCCACTCGGACGTGTCGACGGTGATGTCGCCGTCGCTGTCCCGGGTGCCCGGCCACCAGCCCTCGTCGATGTTGACGTACTCGTATCCGGCCGCGGGCAGTCCCGCGGCGACGAACGCGTCGACCTGCTGCTTGATGACGCCGTAGTCGATCGAGGAAGCGAAGCTGTTCCAGGACGCCCAGCCCATGGGAGCGGTGGGGACGGATATCTCACGGGCCGTCGCGGCCTGCGCCGGGCCCGGCTGGGCGAAGAGCAGCGCGGCGGTCGCCGTCAGCGCCAGGGCGAGGGCGCGTACGGCGGCGGCTCTGCAGCGTCGGACGAGGCCTCGCGGGGATCGGGGTGGGGGGTACATGCGGCTCCTCCAGGACGGTCACAGTCTTCCGTGCATACGATATTTCGAACAGAGATCGATGAACCGAACGCTCCGCGCGCCGACCGTAGAGGCGACCGAGGGCCAAGTCAACGGATGCGGCAGGAGTCACCGGCCGCCGCCCGGCAACGCCCGAAGGCGTGAAGTCGACCTTCGCGCCGCGGAGTTCGTGCCTCATGGCGGAGGGGACGGGGGCGACGCGGCCCCGTGCACCGGACTGGGCCACGGCCCGGACCGAGCCGGGCACGAGTTCACCCTGCCCGCTCACACCTGCTGCGCGCCACGTCCGCTGCCCGTGGATCCGCCGGCGCAGGGCCCTCGGCATCCGGACCCGGACGCAGGCCCCTGGCATCCGGATCCGTGCGGACGACGCGGTGGCACCGGTGGCGGAGGCACGTGGACCGGCGGGCCGGCGGGCCGGCGGGCCGGATGAGAAGACCGGACCCGGCGACCGGGCTCAGCGGCCGCGGTGCGGGTCCACCGGCCGCAGGATCCCCAGGAGCTGCCGGACCAGTTCGTCGACCACCTCGTCCAAAGTGGCGTCCACCCATCCCGCGCTCCAGTCGTGGAGGAGGCCGTTGACGCTGCCGATGAACGCGGTCGCGGCGAGGCGGTAGTCGCGGGGGGCCGCGTCCCCGCGGGCAGCGGCCGCGGCGGCCTCGGCGCAGATCAGGTCGACCCAGCGGGCCCGGCGGGCGAGCCGCTGTTCCTCCAGGCGCGGGCTGACGCCGACGATCTCGACGAAGGTGATGCGGATGCGGCGCGGATCGGAGGTGACGTCACGGGCGTAGGCCCGGAAGAGTACGGTGACACGCTCGGCCAGCGGCAGCGTCTGCGCCCCGGCGAGCGCCGCGAGCACCGCCTGCTCGGCCCAGTCGTTGACCTCCAGGTGCAGCGCGGTGAGCACGTCCTCCAGGGTGCGGAACTCCTCGTAGAACTGACGGGTCGACAGCCCCGCCGCCTGGCTCAGCGCGGCGACCGTCGCCCCGCGGAAACCGGGGCCGGCCCCGAACAGCTCCAGCGCCGCGTCCAGGAACCGACGGCGCCGCTCGGCCTGCCGTTCCTCGGCCGACCTGCCGCCGTAACGGCCCTTCGGTGCCCTGAGCCTGCCCGTCACGCTTCCTCGCTCCTTCATCCGGCCGACGGCCAATCTTGTCGTGCACGCATCTTGTCGAGCAGGCCACCCCCTCCTTACCTTCCAGTAAGTTCACTGTGAAAGCGCCCGTGTTCAGTTTTCTCAGAGGAGAGAGCCGTCATGCCTGCCTTCAGATCCAGGCACCTTTGCTCCGTAGCCGCCGCCCTCGTCCTGACCGCCGCCGGCCCCGCCACGGCGGCCTCCGCGGCGTCCGCCGCCTCGGACGCCTCCGCCCTGCGCGAGGTGCTGTTCGTGGGCAACAACTGGGACGGCACCGCGGACGTCATCAAGTCCTCCGGCGACTTCGCGAAGGTCGGCCGGATCAACGTCATCCCGGACAAGGACCAGCGGATGGCGGAGATCAACGCCGATCCGATCAAGTGGATCTACTTCCAGGCGATCCGCAACGGCGTCGGCGAGGGGCACGACCAGTTCGCGGACGACATGTACTCCACGCCCGACGGCACGTCGGTGGTGGTCTCCCGGCCCAGCTTCGCCGACGTGGTCTCCATCGACCTGGCCACCGGGAAGATCAACTGGCGTTTCCCGGTGGCCGGTTACCGGGCCGACCACATGGCCGTCTCCCCCGACGGCACCCGGGTCGCCGTCTCGGCCTCGACCGCGAACAAGGTGCACGTGCTGGACATCGGCACCGGCAAGCAGCTGGGCTCGTTCGCCACCGGCGACAAGCCGCACGAGAACATCTTCAGCAAGGACGGCAAGTACATCTGGAACATGTCCATCGGGGACGTCAACACCTCCCTGGACGACCCGTCCGCCGACTGGACCAAGGGCGACCGCCACATCACGGTGGTGGACGCGACGACCTACAAGCAGGTCAAGATCATCGACATGCGGAGCCGGCTGGACGCCTTCGGCCTGAAGGACTTCTCCGACGCCGTGCGCCCCGCGGTCTTCTCCCCCGACGAGTCGAAGCTGTACTTCCAGGTGTCCTTCTTCAACGGCTTCCTGGAGTACGACGTCGCCTCCGACAAGATCACCCGGATGAAGACCCTGCCGAAGAACCCCGCGACCAGCGAGGACCGCACCACCTGGGTCAACGACTCGCGGCACCACGGCATTTCGATGAACCCCGCGGGCACCAAGCTGTGCGTGGCGGGCACCATGGACGACTACGCGACGGTCGTCGACCGCACCACTCTCCAGGAGGGTCCGCTGGTCACCGCCTCCAAGCCCTACTGGGCCACGGTCAGCGGCGACGGCCAGGACTGCGTCATCTCCGAGAGCGGCGCCGACCAGGTCACGGCCATCGACTTCGCCACCGGCCAGAAGGTGACGTCCGTGGCGGTGGGCGACCATCCGCAGCGTGTCCGGCTGGGACACGTGCAGGCCGACTGGACGGGTCCGTCGGGCAGTTGACCCGCCGGCGACGGCCTCCGGGGTGCGGCGGTGCGCCCCCGGAGGCCGTCGTGGTTCAGAAGCGCGCCGCCGCCCAGGCCGCCAGCTCGGACTTGGCCGCGCTGAGCAGGTCCGCGGAGGGAGCGCTCGTCGTGCCGTTGGTCACCAGCGCGTAGTGCAGGACCCCGGAGTCGCTGTCGGTGAGTAGCAGACGGCGGCTGCCGGTGCCGCCCGGCTCGGGTGCCACACCGACCGGGGCCGAAGCGGTGTACGGCGCGGGCGCGTACCCGGAGCCGAGGTCGGAGACGACCGTGGTCGCCGCGGTGGGGAACGACGCCGGGAGGTGCAGTTCGGTGGGTGCCGTACCGCTGCCCGAGCGCCATACCAGCAGCCCATACTGGCCGGAGCCGACCAGCCGCGACACGCTGGGCAGCGAGCTGGGCACCGGGTTCCAGGTCAGGGTCGTCGAACCGTCCCGGGAGCGGTCCTCGTAGGTGAAGGCGAGCGTGGTGCCCGCCGTCGCGGCCGGGTAGAGCCGGTCGAGGAGCCGGGCGTCCTGACGCAGGGTCACCGCGCCCGAGTCGTCGAGGCGTACGGCGGAGAGGTCCTCGTCGTTCCAGGCGTCGCCGGAGGTGAGCACCTTGCCCGGGTTGCCGTTCATCAGCTCGTGGTGACGGCCGTTGTAGAGGTCCCACTGCCACTGCGTGCCGGACAGCACCGGGCCCGAGGAGGCCGGGGACGACCACCAGCCCGCCCCGGGCAGACGGGAGTCCAGGGCCTGGTACATGGCCTTGAGCACGGTCGGCGCCTTGTCCGCCACCGTCCCGGACAAGGGGTGCCCGAACTCGCTGACCAGTGCGGCGCTCTGCGCGGCCGACGCGCGGTCCCGGACCGTGCCGAAGTCGGTCGCGTACTGGCCGTCGCCGGCCTTGCCCCACATCAGGATGCCGGAGATGGCCTTCTGGTCGTAGAAGTGGGTGTTGAAGACGTAGCGTGAGCCGAGGGTCCCCGCGTCCAGCAGGCCGCCCTGCTGCTTCTGGGAGTCGATGTTGGCGTTCCAGAAGAGGTTCGGCTCGACCAGGGCGGGCTTGTCCTGCCAGCCGGCCGCGTCCATGCGGGCCCGGAACCTCTGGTAGAAGGGCCACAGCAGGTCCCGCTCCCAGGTGCGGCTGGTCTGACCGGACTCGTACGTGCCCGCGTACGGCTCGTTGTACGGGTCGAAGCCGGCCACGCCCGCGAACTCGGCGTCGGTGAGGTGCTGGACGAGGTACGACATGGTCGTCTGCGCCGTGGCGAGGAAGGCGTCCTGGAGGCCGTGGGCGTTGTGCCAGAAGTCGTACTGCGCCGTGGTCACCGCCGAGTTCTGGGTGATGTTCTGTCCCCAGAAGAAGCAGATCCCGCACGACTCCGCGGGGTAGCTCCCGGCCTCCACCGCCCACTGGGGGGCGCCGTCGCCCGTGTACCAGCTTCCGGTGTTGAAGAGGTAGCGGGAGAAGAGGTCCTGGTGGAAGTCGGGGTAGACGCGGATGCCGGCGTCGAGGAAGGCGCGCATCTGGTCGGTGACGGCGGCCAGATAGGCGGTGTCGGCCTGGCCGCGCACGGGTTCGGCGTGCGCCCAGGAGAGCAGGAAGCGGACCGCGTTGCCGCCGCCGAGGGCGCGCAGGGCGGCGGCCGACTTCTGCGCGTCGGCGACGGAGGCGAAGGGCAGGCCGCCGTTCTCCTCCAGCTTGGTCTCGCCGGAGACGTTGTAGCCGCGCAGGACGACCTCGCGGCCCTGGCCGTCGGTGAAGCGGCCGTTCTGCACGGTGAGGGGGGTGCCGTCGAACCAGAGGGAGTCGGAAGGGGTGGCGGCGGTGGCGGGCTGGGCACCCGCCACCGTCAGGAATCCGCAGAGGACAACCAGGACAACGATCAGACGCGCCCGGATTTTCGGCATGTCCACTACAGTCCGATGATGTCAGGACACAGTCAACACCTCTGACTCCCCAGTAAGGTCGGGCTCGGTCACCCCACGGTCACCACGGGTGACGCGGCCGGATTTCTTTGACGAATATTGGCGTGACCGGTGTGTGGTGCGGGGCGGACAGGGGTACGCGGCGCGACAGCAACGGATGGCATGCATGTCCTCCCCGGCACTTCCCGGAAGGAGGTCCGTGACAGCGCATCATCCACAGTGACCGGGCCGTTCCCGTTTCGAGGGGCGGCCCGGGTCTCCTGCGGCGGGGCTCAGCGCCGCGGCAGCCGGTGCAGCGTCACGTCCGTGAGCGCGCCGTCGCCGACCGATGCCGTCAGGTATGTGCAGTGCGGCTGGCGGCGGCGGTCCGTGGGCGAGCCGGGGTTGAGCAGGCGCAGGCCGCCGGGGGCGGTGGTGTCCCAGGGGATGTGGCTGTGGCCGAAGACCAGGACGTCGAGGTCGGGGAAGCGGGCGGCGCAGCGGGCCTCGCGGCCCTGGGCGGGACCGGTCTCGTGGACGACGCCGAAGCGCAGGCCGCCCAGGTCGGCGTGGGCCACCTCGGGCAGGCGGGCACGCAGCCCGGGCCCGTCGTTGTTGCCGTACACGCCGACCAGCCGGCGGCTGCGGCCCTCCAGCAGGTCGAGGGTGTCGGTGTCGACCCAGTCCCCGGCGTGGATCACGACGTCGGCCCGCGGGATCTCGGCCAGGAGCTGGTCCGGCAGGCGCCTGGCGCGCTTGGGGAGGTGCGTGTCGGACATCAGGAGCAGGCGCACGGGGTCAGGCTACCGAGCGGCCGTGGTCACCCGGACCGGGCGAGGCGCCGCACGCCGCGCAGCGCGGTCACCGCGGCGAGCCCGGTGCCGAGGGCGGTGGCGGCGGGATGGCGGGCCAGGGCGGCCTGCCAGGAGCGGTCGTGGGCACGGTCGTCGAAGATGCCGTGGGCGCCGTGGTCGTCGCCGGGCAGCCGGTCGAGGGGTTCGAAGAGGTTGCCACCGCCGGCCGGGGCCTCCTCGTCGGTCTGCTGGGCGTCGAAGCCGGTGCGCGCCAGGTAGCGGTCGAGCAGGGCGGGGGCGAGCCGGTTGGCCCAGATGGTGGCCACGGTGGTGGCGCCGACGTAGTACTGCTTGCGGCGCGGGTGGTCGGCGGCGTACAGCACGCCCCGGGCGGCGACCTCGGGCTGGTAGATCGGGGGGACGGGGCTGGGGTGCCTGGGCAGGCGGGAGCGCACCCAGCCGAACTGCGGGGTGTTGACGGCGGGCATCTGGGCGACGGTGACGTGCACGTTGCTGCCGCGGTGCAGCAGTTCGACGCGGAGCGAGGAGGTGAAGCCGTTGATGGCGTGCTTGGCGCCGCAGTACGCGGACTGCAACGGGATCGCGCGTTCGCCGAGCGCGGAGCCGACCTGCACGACGGTGCCCCGGTCACGCCCACTGCCACCAGCACGCCGTCATGACGTTCGACGCCGACCGGGAGCTGATGCGGCGCGCCCACCTCGACGCCGACGTCCTCGACGAGGGCTGCTGCGGCCTGGCCGGCAACTTCGGTTTCGAACGCGGCCACCACGAGGTCTCCATGGCCGTCGCCGAACAGGGCGTCCTGCCCGCCGTCCGCGAGGCGGCCCCCGGCAGCCTGCTCCTCGCCGACGGATTCAGCTGCCGCACCCAGACGAGTTGCTCGGCGAAGGTGCGGACCTGCCCGGCGAGCCGGCGCACGTCCTGGTCGGCGGGCATCAGCTCGGGCGCGTCGGCCCGGAACACGGCGGTGCACGAGGGTTCCAGGCCGATGACCGGGGTGCCCTCCTCGAGGTAGGGGCGCAGCACGCCGAGGGTGTGGCGCAGCACCTTCTCGGCCATGGTGAGCTGCCCGGTGGAGATCCAGGTCAGGCCGCAGCACACCGGCTTGTCGGGTACGGCGACCCGGAAGCCCGCGTCTTCGAGGACGCGTACGGCGGCCACGGCGATGGACGGGTGGAAGTACGTGCTGAAGGTGTCCGGCCAGAGCACCACGGTCCGCGGGTCGGCCGGGTCGGGCTGCTCGGTGCCGCGCTCGCGCCACCACTGGAGGAAGGAGCGCTCGGCGAAGACCGGCGCCGGCCGGGCCGCGTCGACGCCCGCCAGCCGCTTGCCCAGCCGGGCGAGGCCGGGCGCGTGCAGCGCGCTGTTGACGAGTCGGGGCGAGAGCCGCGACAGCCGCGCCCACACCGGCAGCCAGCCCATCGAGTAGTGGGCGGCGGGGCGTACCCGGCCCTCGTAGTGGTGGGCGAGGAACTCCGCCTTGAGCGTCGCCATGTCGACCCCGGTCGGGCAGTCCGACTTGCAGCCCTTGCAGGCCAGGCACAGGTCGAGGGCGTCACGGACCTCGGTGGAGCGCCAGCCGTCCTGCACCGCGGAGTCCGCGTGCCCGTCGAGCATCTCGAACAGCAGCCGGGCCCGGCCCCGCGTGGAGTGCTCCTCCTCCTTGGTGGCGCGGTACGAGGGGCACATCACGCCACCGGTGT
This sequence comes from Streptomyces sp. NPDC004542, assembly GCF_040610035.1. Lineage (NCBI taxonomy): Bacteria > Bacillati > Actinomycetota > Actinomycetes > Kitasatosporales > Streptomycetaceae > Streptomyces > Streptomyces sp. NPDC004542. Next base: position 19,002 of record NZ_JBEXLP010000039.1, on the reverse strand, counting down.
GGCTGCGGCAGTTGCCGATGCCGACGCAGCGCATGACCGCGCGGGTGAAGGAGTGCTCGTCCTGCGGGTAGCCGAACCGCGTCTCGGGCGTGGCGGGGCGCCACGCGGGGCCGAGGCGCAGTTGCCCGTCGACGGGGTTGGGGCGGACGACCTTGCCGGGGTTCATCCGGTCCCGGGGGTCGAAGAGGGCCTTCAGCTCGCCGAACGCGGTCACCAGGCGCTCGCCGAACATGCGGGTGAGCAGTTCGCCCCGGGACTGGCCGTCGCCGTGCTCGCCGGACAGGGAGCCGCCGTAGGACGCCACGAGGTCGGCGGCCCGCTCCACGAACCGGCGGAAGTCCGCCACGCCCTCGGCGGTCTTCAGCCCGAAGGGGATGCGGGTGTGCACACAGCCCTGCCCGAAGTGCCCGTACAGGGAAGGGTGGTCGTAACCGAACTCCCCGAACAGCTGCTTGAGGTCGCGCAGATAGTCGCCGAGCCGTTCCGGCGGGACGGCCGAGTCCTCCCAGCCCTCCCAGGTCTCGCGGTCGTCCGGGGGCCGCGCGGTGACGCCGAGCCCGGCCTCGCGGGCCTTGAGCATCTTCTCCTCGCGGTCCGGGTCGTCGGAGAAGGCGACGTTCGCGTCCTTCTCGCCGCGCCCCACGGCGCGCAGCAGGGCGTGCGCCTGTTCGTCGACGTCGTCCTGGCTGTCGCCGCTGTACTGCACCATCAGCCAACTGTCGCCCTCCGGCAGCACGGCGAGGGAGTCCAGGTAGGCGCCCTCCTCACGCATCAGCTGCGCCATCCGCCCGTCCAGCGCCTCCAGCTGGCTGGGCGAACTGTGCTCCAGCAGGTGCGGCACGTCGTCGGCGGCGGCGCAGATGTCGTCGTAGCCCAGCACCAGCAGCGACTTGTACGGCGGCACCGGGACCAGGTCGAGTTCGGCGCGCAGCACGGTCACCAGGGTGCCCTCGCTGCCGACCAGGGCCTTGGCGACGTCGAAGCAGTTCTCGGGCAGCAGGGAGTCGAGGTTGTACCCGGAGACCCGGCGGGGGATCCGCGGGTAGCCGCGGCGGATGTCGGCGAGGTACTCGGTGACGAGGCGGTCCAGGCCCTCGTACAGGTCGGCGAGCCGGCCGCCCCGGGCGGTGATCCGCTCGCGTTCGGCGGCGGGCGTCGGTCCCACCCAGGCGCGGATGCCGTCGTAGGTGAGGATCTCCAGGCGGCGGACGTTGTCCACGGTCTTGCCGTACGCCTGGGCGGAGGAGCCGCAGGAGTTGTTGCCGATCATGCCGCCGAGCGCGCAGTGGCTGTGCGTGGACGGCTTCGGCCCGAACTGCAGCCTGTGCCCGGCCAGTTCGCGGTTGAGCTGGTCCAGTACGATGCCGGGCTCGACCACGCAGGTCCGGGCCTCGGGGTCCACCGAGACCAGCGCGTCGCAGTACTTGGTCCAGTCGATCACGACGGCGGTGTTGGTGGACTGTCCCGCCAGACTGGTACCGCCGCCGCGGGAGAGGACGGGGGCGTCGAACCGGGCGCAGACCGCCACGGCACGTGCCCCCGCCTCGACCGTGCGGGGGACGACGACGCCGATGGGGACCTGCCGGTAGTTCGAGCCGTCCGTGGCGTACGCCCCGCGGCTGCCCGCGTCGAAGCGGACCTCGCCGTCCACCTCGGCGCGCAGAACCTTCTCCAAGCCGGTCACGTCCGGAGGGGTCATCTGCTCACTTCCTCGCTCTGGGCCGACGTCCTCGCCCGGTCACCGCGGCCGAGTACCCCTGGATCGCCCGGTGGAACGGGGGTTCCTGCCGGCCGTCCGCAACAAAGTGCCCAGATGAGAACCGAACAGCCTCAACTGAACAGTCTTAACTGAACAGCCTCAACTGGACAGCCTCTACTGGACAGCCTCTACTGATCACCATAGAGTGGTCGGCATGGAGCACATCTCCGACTCCGCGGTCCGCACCGCGCGTGACCTGCGGGTGGTCTTCAGCCGACTGCGGCGCCGCATCCGGGAGGTCGCGCGGGACGAGGACAGCAGGGTCCTGACTCCGTCCCAGGAATCGGCCCTCACCCTGGTCGGCAAGCACGGCGCGGCCACGGCCAGCGCCCTGGCCGCCGCCGAGGGCGTGCGGCCGCAGTCGATGGCCACCACCCTGGCCGCACTGGACCGGCACGGCCTGATCCGCCGGGCCCCCGACCCCGACGACGGCCGGCGCCAGCTGGTCACCCTCACCGAGGCAGGCCGGGCCCGGGTCGAGGGAAACCGGCAGGTGCGCGAGGAGTGGCTGGCCCGGGCCTTCCAGGACCGGTACACCGAGGCGGAGCGGAAGACGGTGCTCGAGGCGCTGGCCCTCCTGGAGCGGCTGTCGCAGCCCTGACACCGGGGCCCGCCCGGCCGGCCGCGCGCGATGCCGGACCCCGTTCACACCTGACGCACACCCGTCGGCGGCCGTGCCGGGCCGTCCGCCCGGCCCCCTGCCCTCTCGAAAGGCCCCACCCGTGGCTCTGACCGCTCTTGATCCCCGTACCGCCCTGGTCGCGATCGACCTGCAGAACGGCATCGTGGGCATGCCCACCCGGCCGCACACCGGCCCGGACGTGGTGGGCCGCACGGCGGAACTCGCCGGCGCCTTCCGGGCCCGCGGCCTGCCCGTGGTGCTGGTCCGGGTCTCCTTCGCCCCCGACTGGGCCGACGCCGTTCCCGGCCGCACCGAGCGCCAGGCACGCGGGCTCGCCTTCCCGGAGGGCTGGGACTCCGTGGTCGGTGAACTGGACGGCCACCCCGGCGACATCCGCGTCACCAAGCACAACTGGAGCGCCTTCCACGGCACCGACCTGGACGTCCAGCTGCGCCGCCGCGGCGTCACCCAGATCGTGCTGACCGGCATCGCCACCAGCATCGGCGTCGAGTCCACCGCCCGTGACGCCTACGCCCACGGCTACCACGTCACCCTCGCCACGGACGCCATGGCCGACAGCGACCCCGAGGCGCACCGGAGCAGCGTCGAGCGGATCTTCCCGCGGCTCGGCGAGTCGGGCACGACGGCGGAGGTGCTGGAACTTCTTACCAAGACGCACGGCTGAGCACCCGCCCGGCCCCCTGCCCATGTCGAACGACCGTCCACCCGAGAGACCGGGTTAGCATTCGGCCACGCGCACGTGCCACCCAGGCAACGGGTGGCGAGCAAAGGGGGCTTGGAAACCGGATGCCGGTCAAGGTCAGCGTCGTCGTCCCCGTGTACAACCCCGGGCCCTACATCGAGGACTGCATCGCCTCGCTGCTGCGGCAGTCGCTGCCTCCGGACGAGTTCGAGGTGGTCTTCGTCGACGACGGCTCCACCGACGGCACCCCGGCACGCCTGGACGCCCTGGCCACCGATCACCCGCACGTGCGGGTGATCCACCAGGAGAACTCCGGATGGTCGGGCAAGCCCCGCAACGTGGGCATCGACGCCTCCCAGGGCGAGTTCGTGATGTTCGTCGACAACGACGACTACCTCGGCGACGAAGCCCTCGAACGCATGTATGAGTACGGGGTGGCGAACAAGGCCGACGTGATCGTCGGGAAGATGGCCGGCAAAGGGCGGCCGGTGCCGGTGGAGCTGTTCCGCCACAACCACCCGCACGCCACCTTGGAGAACGCCCCTCTGATCGACAGCCTCACCCCGCACAAGATGGTCCGCCGGGCCTTCCTGGAGCGCACCGGACTGCGTTTCCCGGAGGGCCGGCGGCGCCTGGAGGACCACGTCTTCGTCACCGAGGCGTACCTGCGGGCCGACAACGTCTCGGTGCTCAGCGATTACGTCTGCTACTACCACGTCAAACGGGACGACGCAGCCAACGCGGGCTTGCGGCCCTTCGACCCGGTCGGCTACTTCAAGAACCTCCGCGAGGCCCTGGACGTCGTCGAGCGGTACACCGAACCGGGCCCGCTGCGCGACCGGCTGCTGCGCCGCTGGCTGCGCGTCGAGATGGTCGACCGGATGAGCGGGCGCCGCCTGCTGGCCATGCCGGACGACTACCGCCGGGAGGTCTTCCAGGAGATCCGCGGGGTGGTCCTCGAACGCTTCGGACCCGGCGTGGCCGCCGGACTGCGCCCGGCACAGGGGATCGTCGCCGCGCTGATCCGCGAGGACCGCTACGACGAGGTGATCGCCCTCGCCGAGTGGGACGGCGGTGTCGCCCCCAAGGCCGTCCCGACCGCGGCCACGTGGCGGGACGGCGCGCTGCGGATCGCCTTCACCGCCGAGTACCACCGCGCCGGCCAGGCGCTGACCTTCGCCGCGGACGGCACCGGCGCACCCGCCGACGGCGCGCCCCGGGACCTCGACGAGGCGACCGCCCGGCTCGGCGCGGCCGCCGTGGACGGCTTCGGGAAGGCCACCGCCGACCTGATCCTGCGCGACCGCGCCAGTGCCGCCTCCTTCTTCCAGCGGGTCGAGCTCACCCGCGAGCGCGTTCCGGCCGGGGACGGGCGGATCCGGCTGGTGCTGCGCGCCACGGCCACCGTCGACCCCGCCACAGCGGCCGGCGGTGCCCCGCTGCACGCCGGCCTGTGGGACGCCTACGTCCGGGTCGGCCTGGGCGGCTGGTCCAAGGACTGCCGTCTGGGCCCTGCCCCGCGCCAGGGCCGTCCCGCACCGCCCGCGGGCGCGGTCGCCGGCCGGGTGGTGCTGCCGTACTGGACCAAGCAGTACGAGAACTTCTCCCTGGACGTGGACCGGGCGACCAGGTCGCTGGGCCTGACCGCGCTCACCCCCGAGGACGCGGCGGTCTCCGGCGACGGGCTGCTCAGCCTCGCGCTGCCCCTTTACGTCGCCGACCGCACCGACGTCCTGCTGCGCTGGACCGGCACCGCCGCGGGCGGTCCCCTCCAGGAGCCCGGGACGCTCACCCCCGCGGACGGCAACGGCTCGCTGCTGCGGGCCCCTCTCCCCCTGGCCTCGATGCGGGGGGCGCTGTGGCGGCCTCAGCTGTGCCTGGCGCCGAACGCGCAGCCGCCTCGTTTCCTCGCCCTGCCGCTGGCCCTGCGCGTCAGCCGGGGCGGAGCCGTCGAGGTGACGGGCCCCCCGGTGCCCGGCCCGGTACGACGGCTGCTGCGCACGGTGCGGCGGATCGCGGGCGCGGCCCGGCGCAGGATGACATAGACCGACGAGACCCGGAGGGCGTGACGACGTGCGGGCACTGAAGGTAGCGGACGCCTGGGTGCTGGAACCGAAGGTGTTCCCGGACCCCCGAGGCAGCTTCCACGAGTGGTACCGCGGCGAGGAGTTCCGCGAGGCCACCGGATACGGCCTCGAGCTCGCCCAGGCCAACTGCTCGGTGTCGCGGCGGGGCGTGCTGCGCGGGATCCACTTCGCCGACGTGCCGCCCGGTCAGGCCAAGTACGTCTCATGCGTCCGGGGCGCCGTCCTGGACGTGGTGGTGGACATCCGCGTCGGCTCGCCCACCTTCGGCCGCTGGGAGGCCGTACGCCTGGACGACGACACCCGGCACGCCGTGTTCCTCGCGGAGGGGCTGGGGCACGCCTTCATGGCGCTCACCGACGACGCCACGGTGGTGTACCTGTGCTCGGCCGGGTACGCGCCGAAGCGCGAGCACGGGCTGCACCCGCTCGACCCCGCTCTGGGCATCGCCTGGCCGCAGGACATCGAGCCGCTGCTGTCCGAGAAGGACGCGGCCGCCCCCTCGCTGGCGGAGGCGGAGCGGTCCGGACTGCTTCCCACGTACGCGGACTGCTCCGCCCACTACGAGCGGCTGCGCGCCGGACGGCTCAGCGGCTGACGCCGAGCTGTTCCACCGCGCGGCGCAGGGGCTCGTAGCCGCGGGACCGCTTGGTGCCGCGGTCGCGGGCCGTCACCAGAGGCTTCCAGAAGCCGGCCGACAGCAGGGTCTCCGGCTTGACGGCAGTGGTGCGCTCCAGGATCGACTCGGGCACCTTCTGCGGGTCGGGAACCTGGAACTCCGCGATGATCTCGTCGTACTTGTCCTTCAGCACCGTGTTGTCCGGGTCGGCGCCGAAGACGACCAACTGACCGGTGGGCGCGGTGTCGACCAGGACCGTCATCAGGTCGGGGCGGTGGCGGTTCAGGATCTCGACGAGCTTGTACACGTCCCCGGTCCAGGCGTTGGTGTGCCGGTCGCGGGCGGCCTCGTCCACGTTGCGCGGCAGCATGTCGTCGAAGACGATCACGCTGGCCCAGTCCGAGTGCTTCTCGATGTTGATGAAGTCGCGCAGGGCGTACTCGAACAGGTGCATGCCGTCGATGAACGACAGGTCCAGGGTGGTGCGCTTCCAGTAGCCGAACGGGCTGCGGTTGCGGGCCAGGTTGCGCAGCGGGTGGCGGCCGCCCCGGAGATGCGCGAGGGGGTTGTCCCGGGCGAAGAAGTCGTCACTGGTCGCCTTCGCCAGGTGGACGTCGCAGCGGATCTCCGTGACCACCTTGAACGCGGGGTCGATGGCTATGCTGGGCACCCGCGACAGCGTCAGGCTGCGGCCGTCGTTGACGCCGATCTCCAGGTAGTTGCGGTTCGCGGTGACCTTGTGGAGTTCCCGCAGGAACTCGTGCCGTTTCACTGAGACATCTCCTTGCGGATGTGGGGCAGTGCTTCCTGCAGGGCGGACCGCCAGTCCCTGAGCGGTGTCAGACCGATCTCCCGCCACCGGTCGTGTCCGAGGGCGCTGTAGGCGGGCCGGGGCGCGGGCCGGGGGAAGGCACGGCTGTCGGTGGCCCGTACCCGGTCCGGGTCGGCGCCGGCGAGCCGGAACACCTCCCGGGCCAGTTCGTACCAGCTGGCCTCGCCGGAACTGGTGGCGTGGAAGACGCCGTGCGCGCCGATGTCCCGGGCGAGCCGCTCGCCGAGGTCCGCGATCCGGGCGGCGACGTCCGCGCTCCAGGTCGGCTGTCCGCGCTGGTCGTCGACCACGTCGACGGTGTCGAGGCGGCCTTCCAGCTCCAGCATCGTGCGGACGAAGCTGCGCCCGTGGACGCCGTACAGCCAGGCGGTGCGCACGACGGCGGACGCGCCCGGGAGCTCTTCGAGGACCGCCCGCTCCCCCGCCAGCTTGGTGCGGCCGTAGGCGGTGCGCGGCGCGGGGGGATGGTCCTCCGGGTAGGGGGTGTCGCGCATCTCGCCGGAGAAGACGTAGTCGGTGGAGACGTGGACCAGGCGGGCGCCGCGGGCGGCGCAGGCGCGGGCGAGCAGCCGCGGCCCGTCGCCGTTGACGACGAGCGCCCGGGCCTCGTCGGTCTCGGCGTCGTCGACGGCCGTGTACGCGGCGCAGTTGACCACGACCTCGGGGCGGTGCTCCCCGAACGCCCGGCGGACCGCGCCGGCGTCGCCGATGTCCAGCGCGGCGCGGTCCAGGCCCGTCACGTCCGCGCCGCGCAGCAGCAGTTCCCCGACGGTGTCACGGCCGAGCATCCCGCCCGCGCCGGTGACCAGCCACCGCATCAGGACCCCTGCCGGGCGCGCCGCTTGAGCGGTTGCCACCAGGCGCGGTTGTCCCGGTACCAGGCGACCGTGTCGGCGAGGCCGGTGGTGAAGTCGCGGCGCGGCCGGTAGCCCAGTTCGTCGCGGGCCTTGGTCCAGTCCACCGAGTAGCGCAGGTCGTGACCCTTGCGGTCGGTGACGTACTCCACCCGGTCCCAGTCCGCCCCGCAGGCCTCGAGGAGCAGGCCGGTGAGTTCCCTGTTGCTCAGCTCCGTGCCGCCGCCGATGTTGTACACCTCGCCGGGCCGGCCCTTGGAGCGCACCAGCTCGACGCCGTGGCAGTGGTCGTCGACGTGCAGCCAGTCGCGGACGTTGCGCCCGTCGCCGTAGAGCGGGACCGTGTGGCCGTCGAGCAGGTTGGTGACGAACAGCGGGACGACCTTCTCCGGGAACTGGTGCGGGCCGTAGTTGTTGGAGCAGCGGGTGACGCGCACGTCCAGGCCGTGGGTGCGGTGGTAGGCCAGCGCGAGCAGGTCGGAGGAGGCCTTGGAGGCGGAGTACGGGGAGTTGGGCGCGAGCGGGTGGGTCTCGGGCCAGGAGCCGGAGTCGATGGAGCCGTAGACCTCGTCGGTGGAGATGTGCACGAACGGGCCGACGCCGTGGCGCAGGGCCGCGTCCAGCAGGGTCTGCGTGCCGGCCACATTGGTGCGCACGAACTCGCCCGCCCCCGCGATCGAGCGGTCCACATGGGACTCGGCGGCGAAGTGCACCACCTGGTCGGCCTCCGCCATGAGCTTGTCGACCAGACCGGCGTCGCAGATGTCGCCCTGGACGAACCTGAGGCGCGGATGGGCGGCGGGCAGGTTGGCGAGCGTGCCCGCGTAGGTGAGCTTGTCCAGCACGGTGACGCGCGGCACGTCGGACGCGTCGTCGGCGAGGAGGGTGCGGACGTAACGGGAGCCGATGAACCCGGCGGCGCCGGTGACGAGGAGATTCATGAACGGATCTGCACCTTGCTGTGGTCTCCGATGACGAGTCGGTGGGCACTGGGCAGGCCGTTCGCCGGGGACACCTCGGCGTGCCGGCCGATCAGCGAGGACTCGATCCTGCCCACCCCGTCGAGGGAGGAGTCCCGCAGCACGATGGAGAACTCCAGCTCACTGTCGGTGATCCGGCAGTTCTCCGCGATCGAGGTGAACGGGCCGATGTAGGAGTCGACGACGGTCGTCCCCGACCCGATGACGGCCGGGCCGACGATCCGCGAGTTGACGATCCGCGCCCCCTGCTCGACGACCACCCGCCCGACGGCCTCGGACACGTCGTCCACCTCGCCGTCGATGCGCCGCTCGAGGCCCTCCAGCACGGTGCGGTTGACCTCGAGCATGTCGTCGACGTTGCCGGTGTCCTTCCAGTAGCCCTGGATCACCGTCGAGCGGACGTCGGCGCGGGTGTCGATGAGGTACTGGATGGCGTGGGTGATCTCCAGCTCGCCCCGCCAGGACGGCTTGACGGCCCGCACCGCCTCGTGGATCACGGGGGTGAACAGGTAGACCCCGACCAGGGCGAGATCGCTCTTGGGGTGCTCCGGCTTCTCCTCCAGGCCGATCACCTGCCCGGCCCGGTCGAGTTCGGCCACCCCGAAGGAGCGGGGGTCGGGGACGTGGGTGAGCAGGATCTGCGCGTCGGGGCGGTTCGCGCGGAAACCCTCGACCAGATCGCGGATGCCGCCGACGATGAAGTTGTCCCCGAGGTACATCACGAAGTCGTCGTCGGCGAGGAACTCACGCGCGATCAGCACCGCGTGGGCGAGGCCGAGGGGCCGCTCCTGCGGTATGTAGGTGACCTCGAGGCCGAATGCGGAACCGTCGCCGACCGCTTCCTCGATCTCGGCGGCCGTGTCACCGACGATCATGCCGACCTCGGTGATCCCGGCCGCGGCGATGGACTCCAGCCCGTAGAAGAGCACCGGCTTGTTGGCCACGGGAACCAGCTGCTTGGCCGACGTGTGGGTGATCGGACGCAGCCGGGTACCGGCACCGCCGGAGAGCACCAGAGCCTTCATTTGTCTCACCTTATCGGTGATCGTCCGTGACGGACCTGAAGTTGGCTCACTGGTTGGTGACGGCGGTGTCACTCCGGATGACGTGGGTGCTGCGGGCGGCCCGCCCGGCGGTGGACCGGCTCAGTCCTCGCCGCGGACGATGGTGCCGTCCTGACCCGGGTCCGCCTCCCGCGCGGCACCCCGGTCCAGGACGGCGGGCAGGCAGGTCCGCACTCCCCCGCCCCGCCGCCGGCGGGCCTTCGACCAGCCCGTCTCGGATATGCCGACCACGGGTTTCTCACTGCCGCGCACGGTCACGACGTCTCATCTTCCCTCTGCTGTTCCGCTGCTGGTCCTGAGGCTGCTGCCTCGGGTACGGGCGCTGTGCCGGGTGCTCGTCAGGTGCGCCCGCCACCGCCGCCGCCGAACGATCCGCTCGAACCGGGCTCCCAGCGCGGGCGGCTCTGGTCGGCGGCCCGCTTGGTACCGGTGGGGTTCAGCTGGTGCGGCGTAAGCCGCTCGCTCCCGTCCGTCGCCCGGGGCACCTCGTCCCACTCGCGCGCCTGGCGCTCCTCCTGCACCGGACCGGAGACCGGACGCGTGGGCTGCTCCTCCGGGCGGGGCGGCGCCGATTCGCGCCGCCGCACCCTGAAGCCCAGCCGGAAGGCCCAGATCAGTCCGGCGACGAGGGCGACACCCACGACGAGGATGGCGGTGTACCCGAAGGCGGAGACGCCTCCGGCGGCCTCGTTGATGGCAATGTTCATGGACCGCGGGTACCCGGGCGGGCGCGCCGGATGCCTGGCCGCCGGCTCCGGCGTGGCGCGTGCCCCCGTGCGCCGGGCCGCCGCCGGCGACCGCAAGGTGATCGGCCGGCTCCGCATGGTCACGCCCCAGGTCACGACCGCTCCGGTCCGGCCGCCGCCCGCTGCACCTCCGCCTCGGTCTCGGTCCGGGACCTGCCCGTCTCCTTCGCGTACTCGCCGAGCGCCGTCTGCACCTCGCGAGCCAGGTCGCGCCAGGCCCGCAGAGCCGTCTCGTAGGTCGACGACTGGGCCGCGGTCCACTGTGCCTGGGCCGGAGGGCCGTACGCCTCGCGCAGGGCCATGGCCCTCGCGTGCGCCGCTTCGGCCGCGCGCTGCTTCTCCACGAGCTCTTCGAAGGTGTGTGCCACGGCAGGACCCTAGGCAAGGGGGCGGGACGGACCCCGGCGACCTGCCGTGGGCACCCCCATGCGCACCCGAGTGGCGGGTGGCCCGCGGGGGTCAGCCGTCGAGGCCGAGTTCGGCCCAGACCTGCTTGCCGCCGCTGACCGGGAGCGTGCCCCAGGCCGCCGACACGGCTTCCACCAGCAGGATGCCGCGGCCCCCGGTGGCCTCCCAGCCGACGCTGGTGGGCTTCATCGGGGTGCGGGGCGAGGCGTCGGTGACGGCGACGCGCATCCGCCGGCTGACGAGCGTGAGGTCCAGGCGGACCTGGCCGTCGGTGTGGACCAGGGCGTTGGTCACGAGTTCGGACACGACCAGCAGCACGGTGTCGATGTCGTCGGCGGGCACCTCCCAGGCGCGCAGGGTGCGCCGGGTGAAGCGGCGGGCGTGCCGGGCGGCCTCCGGAACCCGCCACACCGTCCAGCCCTCCCTGAGCGGGCGGACGGCCATGCCGTCGTAGCGCATCAGGAGCAGGGCGATGTCGTCCTCGCGGTGCGCGCCCGCGAGCAGCGCGTCGGCGACGAGGCCCAGGTGGGCGGGGTCGGCGGCGGACAGGTCGTGGGCGAGCCGGTCCATGCCGGCGTCGATGTCGCTCCCGGCGGACTCCACCAGGCCGTCGGTGGTCAGCGCCAGCACGGTGCCGGGCTGGAGCCGGAGCGGGGTCATGGGGAAGTCGGCCCGGCCGAGCACGCCGAGCGGCGGGCCGCCCTCCGTCTCCACGACGGTGACCGAGCCGTCCGGCAGACGCAGCACGGGGGGCACGTGTCCGGCCCGGACGCACCAGGCGGAACCCTCCTCCATGTCGACGTCGACGTAGGCGCAGGTGGCGAAGAGGTCCGTCTCCATGTCCATCAGGAGGCGGTTGGCGTGGGAGACCACGACGTCCGGCGGGTGCCCCTCGGTCGCGTACGCGCGCAGGGCGGTGCGCATCTGGCCCATCAGGGTCGCGGCGCCCGCGTTGTGCCCCTGCACGTCGCCGATGACCAGGGCCACGTGGTGGTCGGGCAGCGGGATCACGTCGTACCAGTCGCCGCCCACCTCCAGCCCTGCGGTGGTGGGCAGATAGCGGGCGACGGCGACCGCGCCGGACAGCTTGGGCAGGCGGCGCGGCAGCAGGGTGCGCTGGAGCATGCCGACCAGTTCGTGCTCGGCGTCGAAGGCGTGCGCGCGCATCAGGGCGTGACCGGCCAGCGTCGCCGCGGCGGTGAGCAGGGCACGCTCGTCGGGGCCGACGTCGTGCGGGCGATCCCAGCCGATCAGGCAGGCGCCCGCCATCCGGCCCCCGGCGGGCAGCGGCAGCACGGCGAGACCGCCGGGGCCGACCTCGGCCAGGGCGGGCTCCAGCTCACTGCCCGCGGGCCAGATCTGGATCCGGCCCTCGCGCAGGGCGGCGGCCAGCGTGGGCATCTCCCGTACCGGCGCGTCGGGCCACTCGGTCCGCCACTCCGCGCGCCACAGCTCGGGCCAGACCTCCGGTTCGGGCGGGTCGAGGACGGTGACCACCAGGCGTTCGTTCTCCAGCTCGGCCAGGGCGATCCGGTCGGCCTGCAACGGCCGGTGCAGGGCGGCGACCACGGCCTGGCTGACGTCCTTGACGGTGCCGGCGGTGGCGAGCGCGGCGGCGAGGCGCTGCACACGGGCTACGTCGGTGACGTCGGAACGCAGCGTGGAGACGTCCGCGACGGTGCCGGCCAGACGGGCCGGCCCGCCCTCGCCGCCGGGCAGCAGCCTGCCGCGCAGCCTCAGCCACCTGGGCGGCCCGGACGGCTGGCGGATGCGGAACTCCAGCTCGCGGTCGCCGAGGGACATGTGGTCGGCCTCGACGGCCGACATCAGCGCGGGCAGGTCCTCCGGCACGGCCCGGCCGAGCAGGGTCTCCACCTTGCCGTCGAACTCCGACCGGTCGATCCGGAACAGGTCCAGGATCCCGTCGCCGACCTCGATGCGGCCGGTGTCCATGGCCAGGCTGAAGGCGTCCGCGGGCAGCTCGCCGGTGTCGGCGGCGCGGGCCGGGGCGCGCCAGGCGACGGCCTCCGCGATCAGTTCCAGGCAGGCGCGGTCCTCGGTGCCGAAGCCGCCGGGGCTCTCGGTGACGGCGAGCAGGCAGCCGCCGGCGTCCAGAGGGACCGGCAGGGCGGCCAGGGAGAAGTCCGGGCTGGGGGTGCGCCGCGCCTCGGGGCAGCCCGCGAGTTCCTCGGGCCCGAGCCACACCGGCCGCCCCTCGCGGTGCGCCTCGGCGGCCGGGGCCCGGCCGTCGGCGGGATAGCTGTCCCGCAGCCCGTACAGCGTGCGCGGCAGGCCGGCCGACTCCATCAGACACAGGGAGACGCCGTCCGCGCCGGGCGCGTACACCCCGGCGAACGCCGCACCGGCGAAGACGAGTGCCTGTTCGAGGACGCGGCGCAGCCGGTCGGGCGCACCGGGATCGGCGGTGACCGTCTCGAGGGCAAGTTCGGCACGCTCCGTTCTCGTTCTGCGCACCGCAGCGCCCTCACTGACCACGTTCGCCATTACAGCGCTTATGGGGGCACTGCGCAGCCCCTGTGACGATGCGCGGGAGTCCGAGGGGGCGGGCGGCGTTCGAAACGCACCGAACATGTCTTGACCCATGCGTTCCGCACGGCGATCTCGTGACAGCGGTGACTGTCCGCGACCACCGGGCCCTGGAAAGGTCGTTGCGAGCCAAGGAGGGGAAGGCGGGGAAGGCATGGACAAGCGGTACGAGGTGTACGCGCTCGCCGACAGACACTTCTACGACACGCCCGACCGGCTGTCCGCGGCCGGTCCGGACGCCGCGCCGCTGTACGACACGGCGCGGCGCACGGTCCCGGAGGGCTGGCACGCGGGACGCACCGGCGACTGGCTGACCCTGACGCCGCTCGACGCCGACGGCGCGCCGCTGCCGTCGCCCGCGCAGGGCTGGAAGATCCACGCCTCGGCGACGCGGGCCGACGCGGAGCGGATCGCCGCGATCGTGTGGGACTACTGCGTACCGCGCCGCATCCCGTTCAAGTTCGTGCCGGCTCCGCATCTGCTGCACCTGCGCAACGCCAAGTACGCGGGCCGCGACACCAGCGGCAAGTTCGTCACCGTCTACCCGGCCGACGAGGAGCAGCTGCACCGGGTGCTGAACGAGCTCGGGGAACTGCTCGCGGGCTTCGAGGGACCGTACATCCTGACCGATCTGCGCTGGCACGACGGTCCGCTGTACGTCCGTTACGGCGCCTTCGCGCGCGCCTATGTGGTCGACGAGCGCGGCTCGCTCGTCCCGGCGGTGCGCGACGGCGAGGGCCGGCTGGTGCCGGACCGGCGCGCGCCGTCCTTCCAGGTGCCGGAGTGGGTGACGCTGCCGTCCTTCCTCGAGCCGCATCTCGCGGCCCGCAACACCACGACGGTCGGCGAGCTGCCGTACCGCATCGAGAAGGCGCTGCACTTCTCCAACGGCGGCGGCGTGTACGCGGGCACCGACACCCGCGACGGGCGCCGGGTGGTGCTCAAGGAGGCGCGGCCGCACGCGGGACTCGCCGCCGACGGCGCGGACGCGGTGGCGCGGCTGGAACGCGAGAAGGCCGCGCTGGAACGGGTGGCCGGGACCGGGGTGGTCCCCGAGGTACGGGACTGGTTCACGCTGGGCGAGCACCGCTTCCTGGTCATGGACTTCCTGGAGGGGCAGCCGCTCAACTCCTTCTTCGCCAAGCGGCACCCGCTGCTGACCGCGGACCCGGACCCGGAGGCGGTCGCCGGCTACACGGCGTGGGCGCTGCGCATCCACCGGGCGGTCGAGGAGGCCGTGGCGGCGGTGCACGCGCGCGGGCTGGTCTTCAACGACCTGCACGTGTTCAACATCATGGTCGCGCCGGACGACGAGTCGGTGTTCCTCATCGACTTCGAGGCCGCCGCGCCGGCCGAGGAGATGGGCCGCCAGGTCGTCGCCCACCCCGGCTTCTTCGCGCCGCCCGACCGCCGCGGCAAGGACGTCGACCGCTATGCGCTGGCCTGCCTGCGGCTGGCCCTGTTCCTGCCCGTGACCACGCTGTTCGTGGTCGACCGGGGCAAGGCGGCCCATCTGGCCGAGGTCATAGCCGAGCAGTTCCCGGGCGTGCCGCGCGCCTTCCTGGACGAGGCGGTCGCGGAGATCACCCGGGACGCGGCGGGCGCGGCCCGCGCGGTGGGGCCGATCCAGCCGGTGCAGCCCGGCGACTGGCCCTACAGCCGGGACTCCATGGTCAAGGCGATCCTCGCCTCGGCCACGCCGGAACGCGACGACCGGCTCTTCCCCGGCGACATCGCCCAGTTCGGCGACGGCGGCGGCCTCGGCCTGGCGCACGGCGCGGCGGGTGTGCTGTACGCGCTGGCCGAGTCCGGCGCGGGCCGCCACGAGGAGGGCGAGCGCTGGCTGCTGGCCCGCACCGCACCGCCGCCGGCCGGCACCCCGCTCGGGCTGTACGACGGTCTGGCGGGCGTCGCCCACGTCCTCGGCCGGCTCGGGCACCGGCAGCGCGCCCTCGACCTGGTCGACGGCATCCTCCGGGAGAAGTGGCAGCACCTCTCCTCCGACCTGCACGGCGGACTGGCCGGCCTCGGCCTGGTCCTGGACGATCTGGCGCGCACGACCGGCGAGCGGGAACTCGCCGACCGCGCCGCCGAGGCCGCGGACCTGCTCGTCGGCCGTCTCGCCGAACCGGTCCCGGACGGCGCCAGACGGCGGGCGGGGCTGCTGCGGGGCGCCACCGGACCGGCGCTGTTCCTGCTGCGCCGGTACGAGGCGACCGGGGAGCCCCGGCTGCTGGCGGCCGCCGCCGAGGCGCTGCGCCGCGACCTGGCGCGCTGCGTGGTGCAGGACAGGACCGGCGGCCTGGAGGTGGACGAGGGCTGGCGCACCCTGCCCTACCTCGGGGACGGCAGCGCCGGCATCGGTCTGGTCCTCGACGACTTCCTCGCCCACGCCACCGGCGACACCGGGGAGTTCGAACGGGCCCGGGCCGGCATCCTCGCCGCCGCCACCTCCCGCTTCTACGCGCAGCCCGGCCTCTTCCAGGGCCGCGCCGGAATGATTCTGCACCTCAGCCGCACCACCGCGCCGGGCGCGACACCGTCCCGGCTCGGCGCACAGATCGCCGGGCTCGGCTGGTTCGCCATGGCCTACCAGGGCCAGCTGGCCTTCCCCGGGCACCAGATGATGCGGCTGTCCATGGACCTCGCCACCGGAACGGCCGGGTGCCTGCTCGCGCTCGCGGCGGCCCTCGACGGCGAGCACATCGCGCACCTGCCGTTCCTCCCGCCGTCACCGGCGGCCCCCGCACGCGGCTCCGCGACCTGACGGAGTCGTGACACCACCCCGTCCCCGCCAGGGGCCCGGGAGAAAACCGACAACCGACCGAAAGGAACACCAAGATGGCACTCCTCGACCTGCAGACCATGGAGTCCGACGAGCTGGGCGGCGGCGGCGCGAGCACGGCGAGCCTGCTCTCCTGCGTCTCGGCGGCCAGCGTTCTGCTCTGTCTCTGACCGCACCGCTCCCACGGCTCCGGGCGGCCCTGTCCTGCGGGAGAGGGGCCGCCCGGGGCTTCACCCGTGACCGCTTCCCCGATGCCTCCTGACGTACTCCTTCCTCGATGGGAGGCCCGCAGCCCGATGACGACCCGCGCCGACGACGATCCGGTGGCCGCCCCGACCCGCGCACTGCTGCGCGGGGCGAACCGGCACGACGCGGCCCGCTGCGCCGCCCTGTGCGCGGTGAGTTGCGCCGGGACCGCCGCTGGGCTGCTGCTTCCGGCCGTACTCGGCCGGACCCTCGACCTGCTGCTGGCGCACGGCCCGGCGGCCCGCTGGGTGTGGTGGTGCGTCGGGCTGGTGGCGCTGCTCGCCGTCCTGGACGGCTGCGAGAGCGTCCTGACCGGCACCGTCGACGCGCGGGCCACGGCGTGGCTGCGGCGGCGGTTCGCCGGGCACGTGCTGGCGCTGGGCCCGCGCGCCACGGACCGCTTCGGTGCGGGCGACCTCGTCGCCCGCCTGGTGGGCGGCGGCGCGCAGGCCGGGACGGCGCCCGGCGCCCTCGCCGCGCTGCTCGCCGCGCTCGCCGGGCCCGTGGGGGGCGTGGTGGCGCTCGGCCTCATCGACTGGCGGCTGGCGGCCGTCCTGCTGGCCGGCGCGCCGCTCCTCGCGCTGCTGCTGCGCGCCTTCGCCCGCGACACCTCCAGTTGCGTGGCGGACTACCAGCGGCTGCAGGGCGGGATCGCGGCGGCGCTGGCGGAGGCGGTCGGCGGCTCCCGCACGATCCGCGCGGCGGGCACCGAGGAGCGGGAGACGGCGCGGATCCTGCGCACGCTGCCGGAACTGTCCCGCGCGGGCCACCGGATGTGGCGGGTCCAGGGGCGGGCCGCGGCACGGGCGGTGGCCGTGGCGCCGCTGCTGCAGCTCGCCGTCGTCGCCCTGGCCGGGTTCCTGCTCACCCGGCACCGGCTGTCCGTGGGCGAGGTGCTCGCCGCTTCCCGGTACGCCGTGCTCGCGGGCGGTGTGGGCGTGCTCGTCGGCCGGGTCGCCGCGCTGTCCCGGGCCAGGGCCGCGGCGCGCCGACTGGGCGAGGTGCTGGCCGAGCCCGCGCCCGCGTCCGGCACTCGCCGGCTGCCGCCCGGCCCCGGGCGCCTCCAGCTGCGCGGTGTCACCGCCCGGCGCGGCGGGCGCACCGTACTCGACGGCGTGGACCTGGACGTCCCCGGCGGCACCCTCCTCGCCGTGGTCGGCCGCTCCGGTGCGGGCAAGTCCCTGCTCGCGGCCCTCGCCGGACGGCTGGCCGACCCGGACGCCGGTGAGGTGCTGCTCGACGGCGTGCCGCTGCGCGAGCTCGCCCACGACGACCTGCGGGCGGCCGTCTCCTACGCCTTCGAGCGCCCCGCCCTGCTCGGTACGACCATCGAGGACACCATCGCCCTGGGCCGGCCCGACCTGCCTCCCGGCCGGGTCCGCGCCGCCGCCCGCCGGGCCCGCGCCGACGCCTTCGTGCGCCGGCTGCCGCACGGTTACGCCACCGCCTGCCGGGACGCCCCCCGCTCCGGCGGTGAGTCGCAGCGCCTCGGCCTCGCCCGGGCCTTCGCCCACGGCGGGCGGCTGCTGGTCCTCGACGACGCCCTCTCCAGCCTCGACACGGTCACCGAGCACCATGTCACCGAGGCCCTGCTGACCGGCGACACCCGCCCCACCCGGCTGCTCGTCGCCCATCGCGCCGCCACGGCGGCCCGTGCCGACGCGGTCGCCTGGCTGGACGGCGGGCGGTTACGGGCGGTCGGGCCGCACGCGCGGCTGTGGCGGGATCCCGCGTACCGGGCGGTGTTCGGTGTCGAGGAGGGGCTGTCACGGTGACGGTGCGGGCGCTGGGACCGCTGCGGTGGCGGGTGCTGGCCCGGCTGGCCGGCTGGTCGGTGCTGGAGGCGGGCCAGACCTTCCTGGTCGGGTACGCGCTCGCCCGGGCCCTCGACGAGGGGTTCCTGGCCGGCCGGGCCCGGGCCGGACTGCTGTGGCTCGGCCTTGCGGCGCTGGGCGTGGCCGTCGGGGCGTACGGGACCGGACGGGTGTACGGGGCCGTCGCCGCGCTGGTCGAGCCGGTGCGGGACCGGCTCGTGGCACGGGTGGTGGCGCGCGGGGTGCGGGAGGCGGACGGCGCGACGCTCTCCGGGCTCACCCAGCAGGTGGAGATCGCGCGGGACACCCTCGCGGGCCTGGTGATGGTCTCGCGTTCGTTCGTCTTCACCGCGGCGGGTGCCCTCGCCGGCCTCTTCTCCCTCTCTCCGCGGCTCCTGCTGGTGGTCGCGCCGCCGCTGCTCGCCGGGGTCTGCCTGTTCGCCGTGACGCTGCGTCCGCTGGCCCGGCGGCAGGAGGCCTTCCTCGTCGCCGACGAGGACCTCGCCGAGCAGTGGGGCACGGTCTGCCCCGGGCTGCGCGACGTGACGGCGGCGGGTGCGCAGGCGCAGGCCGGCGCCGGGCTGCGGGCGTGCGTGGACGCCGAACTGCGGGCCGCCCGCTCCCTGGCCCGCTTCGGCGTCCTGCGGGTGGCGGCCCTGGCCCTCGGCGGACAGCTGCCCGTCGTCCTCCTCCTCGCCACCGCCCCCTGGCTCCTCGCCCACGACGTCACCCCCGGCGCCCTGGTCGGCGCCCTGGCCTACGTCACCCAGTCCCTCCTCCCCGCCCTGCAGAACCTCATCCACGGCCTCGGCGCCAGCGGCTCCCGCCTGACCGTGGTCCTGCGGGAGCTGGGCACGACCACCGCCGAACTCGCCCCGACCCGCGGACCGGTGGACGAGGCGCTGGCCAAGGTCGCGAGCGGATGGGCGCCGCGCGAGT
>NZ_JBEXLP010000038.1:0-69276 GCF_040610035.1 Streptomyces sp. NPDC004542 | reverse complement strand
CGGACGGCGCAGGCCGCACGGGCCGCTGGAACCGTTGGTAGACGCCTGCCCGCGGTGTCGAGCACGCCCGGCGGTGGAGAGTGACGTGGGGCCCGCCCGGGGACGGTCGGGCCCCACGTCGTGCACGAAAGCGCAGCCCACCCACGCGGCAGGGATGGATCGGGCGTATCGGGCGCGTCGCAGGGTATGTGTGCCATGCACCGGCCCCGCAGGAGCAGCAGTGGAACCTGCGCCTCCTCATACCTGCGGGGCCGATGCATGGGATACGGCACCGGTCCCTGGGGCGGCCGATCGCCGCGTACGTCCGCGAAAGGCCGCCGCCGAGCCCGGGACCCGCATCGTTGTTCTCGTTCCCGAGGTGGAGTCGGAGCGGCTGTGGCAGCGGCTGCTGCCGAACCAGCAGGGGTGGGCCGTGGTGGCCCGTGCGGTGCCACGGGCCACGCAGGCGGTGATCTGCCGGCTGAGGTTCTGCCTGTCCTGACGGCGTTCACCCGCACGGCCCGCACCTCGCAGTGCGGGCCGTCGCCCTTTTCCGCAGGGTGAAGGGGGCGGCGTCAAAGATGCGTCAAAGATGTCCCGGCCGCCGTAAGGGACCCGTCAACGGCGGCCGAATCCGGCCAGAGAGGCGCTTTCCTCTACTCGTCCGATGTACTTCCGAACCTCATCTAGGAGTTCGCGATGGCCGACGTGGCCTTCGTCGTCACCACGATCGCGGTGTTCGCGCTGGTGGCTCTCGTCGCCAAGGGGGTGACGAAGCTGTGACCGCCGAGAACGTCGTCGGCCTGATCGTGGCCGTCACCCTGCTGGGCTATCTCGTCCTCGCCTTGATCTTTCCCGAGAGGTTCTGAGAGCAGATATGGGTCCCGTACTTGCTGGCGTGCTCCAGCTGCTCGCGCTGATCGCGGCACTGGCACTCGCCTACCGTCCCCTCGGTGACTATATGGCCAAGGTCTACTCCTCCGACAAGCACTGGCGGGTGGAGAAGTGGATCTACAAGGGCATCGGTGCCAACCCCAGCACGGAGATGCGCTGGCCTGCGTACCTGCGTGGTGTGCTGGCCTTCTCCGCCGCCGGAGTCCTCTTCCTCTACCTGCTGCAGCGGCTCCAGGGCGTGCTGCCGGGCTCCCTGGGCTTCGCCTCCATCGACCCGGACCAGGCGTTCAACACCGCCGCGTCCTTCGTGTCCAACACCAACTGGCAGTCGTACTACGGCGAGCAGGCCATAGGCCATGTCGTGCAGGTCGGTGGCCTGGCAGTGCAGAACTTCGTCTCCGCGGCCGTGGGCATGGCTGTCGCCGTGGCGCTCGTACGGGGCTTCGCTCGCTCGCGCTCCGGTGAGCTGGGCAACTTCTGGTCGGACATGGTGCGTGGTGTGACCCGCATCCTGCTGCCCATCTCGGTGATCGCCGCGATCGTCCTGGTGGCGTGCGGCGCGATCCAGAACTTCTCCGGCATCCACGAGGTCGGGCAGTTCATGGGTGGCTCGCAGCAGTGGAACGGCGGCGCGGTGGCCTCCACGGAGGCCATCAAGGAGGTGGGCACCAACGGCGGCGGCATCTTCAACGCCAACAGCGCCCACCCGTTCGAGAACCCCACCCCGTTCTCCAACCTCTTCGAGATCTTCCTGATCCTGGTCATCCCGTTCTCGCTGACCCGCACCTTCGGCCGCATGGTCGGCTCGTTGAAGCAGGGTTACGCGATCCTCGGCACGATGGGCGTGATCTGGCTCGGCTTCGTCTCTCTGATGATGTGGACCGAGTTCGCCCACCCGGGCCCCGCCTTCGACATCGCCGGCGGCGCCATGGAGGGCAAGGAGGTCCGCTTCGGCATCAGCACCTCGTCGATCTGGGCGGTCTCCACGACCCTAACCTCCACCGGTGCGGTCAACTCCTTCCACTCCTCCTTCACCGGCTTCGGCGGCGGCATCCAGCTGCTCGGCATGCAGCTAGGCGAGATCGCGCCCGGCGGTGTGGGCTCCGGCCTCTACGGCATGCTGATCATGGCGATCATCGCGGTGTTCATCGCCGGTCTGATGGTCGGCCGTACGCCCGAGTACCTGGGCAAGAAGATCGGCACCCGCGAGATCAAGCTCGCGGCCTGCTACATCCTCATCACCCCGGCGCTGGTGCTCGTCTTCACCGCCGCCGCGATGGCGCTGCCGACCCCGGGCAACTCGATGACCAACAGCGGGGCGCACGGGTTCTCCGAGATCCTGTACGCCTACACCTCGGGCGCCAACAACAACGGCTCGGCCTTCGCCGGCCTGAACGCCGACACGCAGTGGTTCAACACCACGATCGGGCTCGCGATGCTGCTCGGCCGGTTCCTGCCGATGGTGTTCGTCCTCGCCCTGGCCGGGTCCCTCGCTGAGCAGAAGCCGATCCCGGCCACCGCGGGCACCCTGCGCACCGAGAAGCCGCTGTTCACCGGCCTGCTGGTGGGCGCGATCCTGATCATCACCGGTCTGACCTACTTCCCGGCCCTCGCCTTGGGTCCGCTGGCGGAAGGACTGGCGGCATGACCACCAACACCAGGAAGCAAGAGGACAGCATGTCCACCGCTGCCACTCCCACCCGGGCTCCCCATCAGGATGTCCCGACCGGTCACAAGGAAGGCCGTGTCGGCGCCGGGCTCTTCGACCCGAAGCAGCTGGTCAAGTCGCTGCCGGACGCCTTGCGCAAGCTCGACCCGCGGGTGATGATCAAGTCTCCTGTGATGTTCGTAGTGCTGGTCGGGTCCGTCCTGACCACGGTCTTCTCCTTCAAGGACCCGGGCGACTGGTTCGGCTGGACCATCAGCGCCTGGCTTTGGCTGACCGTGATCTTCGCCAACCTGGCGGAGGCCGTCGCCGAGGGCCGCGGCAAGGCGCAGGCCGACACCCTGCGCAAGGCCAAGACCGATACGGTCGCTCGCCGACTCCTCAAGGGTGGTGCCGAGGAGCGGGTGGCCGGCACCGAGCTGAAGATCGGTGACCTGGTGGTCTGCGAGGCCGGAGACATCATCCCGGGTGATGGTGACGTCGTCGAGGGTGTCGCCTCGGTCGACGAGTCCGCCATCACCGGTGAGTCGGCCCCGGTCATCCGTGAGTCCGGCGGCGACCGCTCGGCGGTCACCGGTGGGACCAAGGTCCTCTCCGACCGCGTCGTCATCAAGATCACGACGAAGCCCGGCGAGACCTTCATCGACCGGATGATCAACCTGGTCGAAGGCGCCGCACGGCAGAAGACCCCCAACGAGATCGCGCTCAACATCCTGCTCGCGTCCCTCACGATCATCTTCCTGCTCGCCTGCGCCACGCTGCCGCCCCTCGCGGACTACGCGGGCACGCACCTGACGATGGTCGTCCTGGTGGCCCTCCTTGTCTGCCTGATCCCGACCACGATCGGCGCGCTGCTGTCGGCGATCGGTATCGCGGGCATGGACCGGCTCGTGCAGCGCAATGTCCTCGCGATGTCCGGTCGTGCGGTCGAGGCCGCCGGTGACGTCTCCACGCTGCTGCTCGACAAGACCGGCACCATCACGCTCGGCAACCGCCAGGCGTCGGAGTTCGTGCCGGTGCGCGGGACGACGGAGGCGGAGGTCGCGGACGCCGCCCAGCTGTCGTCGCTGGCCGACGAGACACCCGAGGGCCGCTCCATCGTCGTACTGGCGAAGGAGAAGTACGGGCTGCGCGAACGCCACCAGGGCGAGCTGGCCGGCGCCGAGTGGATCGCCTTCACCGCCCAGACCCGCATGTCAGGCGTGAACGTGGACGGCAGGAAGATCCGTAAGGGGGCCGCCGGTTCGGTCATCGCCTGGGCCCAGGAGCAGGGCGGCTCGGTCACCGACGACGCCGACGAGATCGCCAACAAGATCTCCGAGGCGGGTGGCACGCCGCTGCTGGTCGCCGTGGAGGACGACCGGGGCGCCCGGATCCTGGGCGTGATCCACCTCAAGGATGTCGTCAAGGACGGCATGCGGGAGCGGTTCGAGGAACTGCGCCGCATGGGCATCAAGACGGTCATGATCACGGGTGACAACCCGCTGACCGCCAAGGCGATCGCCGAGGAGGCGGGCGTCGACGACTTCCTCGCCGAGGCGACGCCCGAGGACAAGATGGCGCTGATCAAGCGGGAGCAGGCGGGGGGCAAGCTGGTCGCGATGACCGGCGACGGCACCAACGACGCGCCCGCGCTGGCCCAGGCGGACGTGGGCGTGGCGATGAACACCGGCACCTCGGCCGCCAAGGAAGCCGGCAACATGGTCGACCTCGACTCCAATCCGACCAAACTGATCGAGATCGTCGAGATCGGCAAGCAGCTGCTGATCACGCGGGGCGCGTTGACGACGTTCTCCATCGCCAACGACGTCGCGAAGTACTTCGCGATCATCCCGGCGCTCTTCGCGGCGGTGTACCCGGGGCTGGACAAGCTCAACATCATGGGCCTGTCCTCGCCGGACTCCGCGATCCTCTCCGCGGTCATCTTCAACGCGCTGATCATCATCGCCCTCGTGCCGCTCTCCCTGAAGGGCGTGCAGTACCGGCCGGTCAGTGCCGACAAGATGCTCCGCCGCAACCTCGCGGTCTACGGCATCGGCGGCCTGATCGCCCCCTTCATCGGCATCAAGCTCATCGACCTCCTCATCTCCCTCATCCCCGGGATCGGCTGAAGGCCATGAACAACTCCCTCACGAACACCGCCCGGCTCCTCGGGGCGGCCCTGCGCGCCCTGCTCGTGCTGACCCTGGTGACCGGCGTCATCTACCCGCTGGTCGTCACCGGCATCGCCCAGGCACTGTTCAACGACAAGGCGAACGGCTCGGAGATCGAGGCGGACGGCAAGGTCGTCGGCTCGTCCCTCATCGGCCAGGCGTACGACCTGCCGCTGAAGAAGGGCCAGGAGACCCCCGAGTCCGACCTGAAGTGGTTCCAGGGCCGCCCGCAGAACGGCCTCGGCACCAACAACGTCAACACCCAGTACAAGCTCATCCTGTCCGGTGCCACCAACCGCTCCGCGGACAACGAAGAGCTCATCCAGTGGGTGAAGGACGCCAAGGCCGCCGTCATCAAGGACAACTCCGTGCCCGGCTACACGGTGAAGCCGTCCGACGTGCCCGCCGACGCGCTCACCTCCTCCGGCTCCGGCCTGGACCCGGACATCTCGCCCGAGTACGCCGACCTCCAGGTCCACCGGGTCGCCGAGAGGAACGGCCTGTCCGTGGCCCAGGTCCAGAAGCTGGTGGACGAGCACACCGAGGGCCGCACCCTCGGCTTCATGGGCGAGCCCCGGGTGAACGTCCTCGAACTCAACATCGCGCTCAAGGAACTCGTGGCGAGGAGCTGACGGGTTCGAACCGCACCTCGCGGGGCCGGCGGCCGGGGCACCTCGGATCCGCCGGCCCCCACCGCCCTGAAGCCCCGCGGACCGATCCGGCCCGTGCACGACAGGAAGGCGCACACCGATGACCCGGGTGCTGGTCGTGGAGGACGACCCCCAGCTCGTACGCGCGCTCGTCATCAACATGCAGGCCCGCCACTACGGCGTCGACGCGGCCCCCGACGGGACCACGGCCCTGCGGCTGGCGGCGGCGCGCCAGCCCGACGTGGTCCTGCTCGACCTCGGCCTGCCCGACATGGACGGCGTCGACGTCATCAGAGCCCTGCGCGGCTGGACCCGCGTCCCCATCCTGGTGCTGTCGGCGCGGAGCGCCTCCGAGGAGAAGGTGGCGGCGCTGGACGCGGGCGCCGACGACTACCTCACCAAACCGTTCAGCATGGACGAGCTGCTGGCCCGGCTGCGCGCCGCCGTCCGCCGCACGGAGACCGCCCCGATCGCGCCCGGGATGACGCTGGTCGAGACGGACGACTTCATCGTCGACCTGGTGGCCAAGAAGGCCACCAGACAGGGGCACGACGTACGTCTCACACCAACCGAATGGAACGTGCTGGAAATCCTGATCACCAGTCCCGGCCGCCTCGTCACGCAGAAGGAACTGCTCCAGGAGGTGTGGGGGGTGACCCAGGGCAACAAGAGCAACTACCTGCGCGTCTACATGGCCCAGCTCCGCCGCAAACTGGAGAAGGACCCCTCCCACCCCCGCTACCTCATCACCGAGCCGGGGATGGGCTACCGCTTCGAGGCGTGAGCCCGTCCCTCCCACCGCCGGAACCGCACACCGAAAGCTGACGAGAGCAGAGACGAGAACAATGGCACGCGGGAAGCTCAGGATCTACCTCGGTGCGGCACCGGGCGTCGGCAAGACGTACGCGATGCTGTCCGAGGCACACCGCCGGATCGAGCGCGGCACCGACTGCGTGGTGGCCTTCGTGGAGCACCACAAGCGGCCGCGCACCGAGGTCATGCTGCACGGTCTGGAGGAGGTCCCGCACCGGGAGCTTGAGTACCGCGACGCGGTCTTCACCGAGATGGACGTCGACGCGGTCCTGGCGCGGCATCCGCAGGTGGCGCTGGTGGACGAGCTCGCCCACACCAACGTGCCCGGATCGCGCAACACCAAGCGCTGGCAGGACGTCGAGGAACTGCTGGCGGCCGGGATCGACGTGATATCGACGGTGAACATCCAGCACCTGGAGTCCCTCGGTGATGTGGTGGAGTCGATCACGGGCGTGCGGCAGCGTGAGACCGTGCCGGACGAGGTGGTGCGCAGGGCGGACCAGATAGAGCTGGTCGACATGTCCCCGCAGGCGCTGCGGCGGCGGATGGCGCACGGCAACATCTACCAGCCGGACAAGGTGGATGCGGCGCTGTCCAACTACTTCCGTCCCGGCAATCTCACCGCCCTGCGGGAACTGGCGCTGCTGTGGGTGGCCGACCGGGTCGACGAGTACCTGACGGAGTACCGCAGCGAGCACCGGGTGTCGAAGATCTGGGGCTCGCGGGAGCGCATCGTGGTCGGTCTGACCGGCGGTCCTGAGGGCCGCACGCTGATCCGGCGGGCGGCCCGGCTGGCGGAGAAGGGCGCGGGCGGTGAGGTGCTGGCCGTCTACATCGCCCGCAGCGACGGGCTGACTTCGGCCTCACCCAGGGAGCTGGCCGTCCAGCGCACTCTGGTGGAGGACCTGGGCGGCACTTTCCACCACGTGGTGGGTGAGGACGTCCCGGCGGCGCTGCTGGACTTCGCGCGCGGGGTGAACGCCACCCAGATCGTGCTGGGGGTCTCGCGCCGCAAGAGCTGGCAGTACGTGTTCGGGCCTGGGGTGGGCGCGACGGTGGCTCGGGACTCGGGCCCCGACCTGGACGTGCATCTGATCACGCATGACGAGGCGGGCAAGGGGCGCGGGCTGCCGGTGGCGCGGGGCGCCCGGCTGGGCCGGGCGCGGATCGTCGCGGGCTGGCTCGTCGGCGTCGTGGGGCCCGTACTGCTCACCGTCGGGCCCGACGCCGGTCTGGTCAACGACATGCTGCTGTTCCTGACGCTGACGGTGGCGGCGGCCCTGCTCGGCGGCCTGTACCCGGCACTGGCCTCGGCCGTGGTGGGCTCCGCGCTGCTGAACTGGTTCTTCACCCCACCCTTCCACACGCTCACGATCGCCGACCCGAAGAACATCGTCGCCATCGCAATCTTCGTCGGCGTCGCGGTGTCGGTGGCGTCGGTGGTGGACCTGGCGGCCCGGCGCACCCATCAGGCGGCCAGGCTGCGTGCCGAGTCGGAGATCCTCTCCTACCTGGCCGGCAGCGTGCTGCGCGGCGAGACCAGCCTGGAGGCTCTGCTGGAGCGCGTTCGGGAGACCTTCGGCATGGAGTCGGCGGCCCTGCTGGAGAGGCGGAGCGACGTCGCCCCCTGGACCTGTGCGGGCAGTGTGGGGCCACGTCCCGCTCAGTGCCCCGAGGACGCGGACGTCGACATGCCCGTGGGCGACCACATGGCGCTCGCGCTGTCCGGGCGGGTGCTGCCCGCCTCCGACCGCCGGGTGCTGGCCGCCTTCGCCGCCCAGGCCGCCGTGGTCCTGGACCGCCAGCGCCTGCAGCAGGAGGCCGACCAGGCCAAGGAGCTGGCCGAGGGCAACCGTATCCGCACCGCGCTGCTGGCCGCCGTCAGCCACGACCTGCGCACCCCGCTCGCCGGTATCAAGGCATCGGTGACGTCCTTGCGCTCGGACGACGTGGAGTGGTCCGAGGAGGACCAGGCAGAACTCCTTGCCTCGATCGAGGAGGGTGCCGACCGACTCGACCACCTGGTGGGCAACCTCCTCGACATGTCGCGCCTGCAGACGGGCACCGTCACCCCACTGATCCGTGAGATCGACCTGGACGAGGTCGTCCCCATGGCGATGGGCGGCATCCCGGACCCCGAGTCGGCGGTCGTCCTGGATGTACCGGAGAGCCTGCCCATGGTCGCCACGGACAAGGGCCTGCTGGAGCGGGTCGTCGCCAACGTCGTCGAGAACGCCGTCAAGTACAGCCCCGCGGGCGAGCCGGTCCTGGTCTCGGCCAGCGCCCTGGGCGACCGTGTGGAGGTCCGGGTGGTGGACCGCGGTCCAGGTGTCCCCGACGAGGCCAAGGACCGTATCTTCGCGCCCTTCCAGCGCTACGGCGACGCCCCGCGCGGCAACGGAGTCGGCCTCGGCCTCGCGGTCGCCCGCGGCTTCGCCGAAGCCATGGGCGGTACCCTCACCGCCGAGGACACCCCCGGCGGCGGCCTCACCATGGTCCTCACCCTCCGTGCGGGAGGATCGAGCACCGAGCTTCCCCAGCCCGTGCCCGCAGGGACCGCACGGCCGGAACACCCCGTACAAACCGAGAGGCAAACTCCATGACCCGGGTGCTCGTAATCGAGGACGAGCCACAGATCGTGCGCGCCCTTGTGATCAACCTGAAAGCGCGCAAGTACCAGGTCGACACGGCGCACGACGGCGCCACCGCACTCCAGCTCGCCGCAGCCCGCCACCCCGACGTGGTTCTCCTCGACCTGGGCCTGCCCGACATGGACGGCGTCGACGTGATCAAGGGCCTGCGCGGCTGGACCCGTGTGCCGATCCTCGTGCTGTCCGCCCGGCACACCTCCGACGAGAAGGTCGAGGCGCTCGACGCGGGCGCCGACGACTACGTCACCAAGCCCTTCGGCATGGACGAGCTACTCGCCCGCCTGCGGGCAGCCATCCGCCGCGCCGAGCCCACCAGCGGCGGCGAGGACGACGTCGTCGTGGAGACCGCCGGGTTCACCGTCGACCTGGCCGCCAAGAAGGTCAACCGCGGCGGTGAGGACGTACGGCTCACGCCGACCGAGTGGCATCTGCTGGAGGTGCTCGTGCGCAATACCGGCCGCCTGGTCAGCCAGAAGCAGTTGCTGCAGGAGGTCTGGGGGCCGGCGTACGGAAAGGAGACGAACTACCTCCGGATCTACATGGCACAACTGCGCCGCAAGCTGGAGGCTGACCCGTCGCATCCCAAGCACTTCATCACGGAGCCCGGGATGGGGTATCGCTTCGAAAGGTGACGCACGAGGTCGGAAGGACGGCCGGCCCGGACAACCGGACCCGAGCCGCACCCACGGCAACCAGCCACCTCCACCGTCCCCGCGCACGGCGTCGAGAAGATGCCGGAACCTGGCCCACCGCCTCCGGTCACCGCACGGCGTCATCGGCTCCGGACGAACGTGTGCGGCGGTGCAGGAACCGGCCGTGCGCAGCTTCGGAGTGGGTCACCACATAGACGTCGATGTCATCACCGGAGCCTTCGATGATGGACTCGCCCACGCCTCGGGAGAACAGCTCCTTCAGGCGGCTGCGCCGGGTGGCTCCGATGACGATCTGGGTGGCATTGACCTCACGTGCGAAGCCCAGAACGGCCCAGGCGGTGTCGTCCCCGGTCACTGTGTGAAAGCTGCCGCCGAGTTCGTCGACCAGGGCCCGCTGTCGTGCCAGGAGCTTGGGGGATGCGGTGACGAGCCCGTCGCCGCGTTCGACATGGACGGCGAGGAACTCGCCGCCCGCCCCGCGTGAGGCGGTTCGTTTGGCGCGCCGGATGAGGGTGTCGCCCTCGGGGCCGCCGGACAGGGCGACCAACACGCGCTTGCGGCCGGCCACCCGGTCCGGCGCCGACCACGAGGAGGTCGTCCTCCCGGTCGGCGAGGCGCACCAGTTGAGGCCCCGGGGTGCCCCCGGCGACGAGCGCCTGTCCGGGCAGCCCGGAGCCCGCGCTTCCGAACACGTCACGCAACGCTTTGAGCAGGGTCTCCCGCACCCACCGCCCGTACTCTTCGGCCATGACCGCCGCGCCCTGTGACCTGCGGGCGGCGAGTTCCCCGCCGGGCGGCTCCCATAAGGATGCACGCAGGCAAGACCAGGAACATCCAGGCGGTATCCCGGCGGAGGATACCGATCCCTTGCTTCCAGGACCCGTCTCAGCCGGGCAGTTGGCGGACGCTCTCGCCTCGAGCATTCCGCAGGTCCTGATAGCCCCACTTACCGATACAGCTGTCGGCGACCAGCATGTCCAGGGTCGCGCCGTTGCACTTGTCCGACGTCCAGTTGCCGTTCCGGCAGAACGCCTGGCCCGCCGCACCGTCGTTGGTGCCGGTGCAGTAGTGTCCCCGATCGTCACCCGTAGCGGCCGCAGTCGTGGCCGTTGTCGAACAGCCCCGTCCTGCCGGCGTCACCGGACGGGACGGGCCGCGCGGTGGGCTGCCCGGTGTAGTCGCCCGGCGTGTTCCACACGTTGAGCGCCGCGAAGTTCTGCGACTCCAGATTCGCCTGGGGTACTCCGCACCCGCCGTACGGCGAGCCGAGGCCGTCGAAGTGCGTGGCGTTGCCGGTGTAGTCCGACGAGTCCGCAACGGTGTTATGGCCGACCGATGCCGCGGACGCCGGCACGGCAGCGGCCGGGGACGACAGGCCGCAGAGGAACGACGAGGCGAGCAGCAGTACGCCCGACGCCGCCGTGGTGAGTAATCGCCGGCCGGCGCGTCGTGCGAGAGGTGCGGTGATCACGGTGACCTCCCTGCTGCCGGACCCGATGACCGGCACGTCGACTGGCCCGACCTCGCGGTCCCCGCACCCCGCCGGTCGAGTCCATGCCAATAATGCGACTGGAACCGCACCGGGTCACCCCCGCGCAGGAATGTCGGCGCAAGGCGTTTACGGCCCCACCAGTAAGCGCTATACCAATAGGTGGGAGCGCTCCCAGCGCACAGCTCCGGTCGGCCCCCAGGCCGTTGTGCGCCGACGACGGGAGCCTGCCACGCACGGTCGCACCACCCGCCAACGGGCCGCTCGCGGCCCTGCCGGCTGCCACCGGTCCGCTGTCCGACCGGTGTGCGACCGGCGCTTGCCCGGTGCCTGTCGTCCCCGCCGCGGTCGGATGACCTCAGAGGAGCCCCCCACATGAACATTCCACGTACCAGTCGGCGCAGGTCGCCGATGCCCGCGCCGCGCTTGCTCAGCCTGCTGGGAGCGGTGCTGCTCGCTCTTGTCCTGAGCTCGCTGCCTTCCCCCGCGTCGGCCCACGGCGTCGCCATGGTCCCCGGCTCGCGCACCTACCTGTGCTACAAGGACCTGGTCGCCCACAGCAGCACCCAGATGCCGGCCAACCCGGCCTGTGCCGACGCGGTCAAGGCGACCGGTACCACGCCGCTGTACAACTGGTTCGCCGTCCTGGAGTCCAACGGCGGCGGGCGGACCAAGGGCTTCATCCCGGACGGGGAGATCTGCAGCGGCGGCCACACCGGCCCGTTCAACTTCACCTCGTACAACGCGGCCCGCACCGACTGGCCCAAGACGCACCTGACCGCGGGCTCGACCGTCCAGGTGCAGTACAGCAACTGGGCCGCCCACCCGGGCAAGTTCAACGTCTACATCACCAACAACGGCTGGTCCCCGACGAAGCTCCTGGCCTGGGACGACCTCACGCTCATCCAGTCCGTCACCAACCCGCCGCAGTCCGGCGGTGCCGGCTCGGACGGAGGCCACTACTACTGGAACCTCACGCTGCCGAGCGGCAAGACGGGCCAGCATGAGCTGTTCATCCACTGGATCCGCTCGGACAGTCAGGAGAACTTCTACTCTTGCTCCGACGTCGTCTTCGACGGCGGCAACGGCGAGGTGACGTACTGATCACGGCATGACGCGCCGTCCCCGACCCGCCGGGCACTCCCCGGCGGGTCGTCGCCTTGCCGCGCCCCCCCGTCATCCGGTAGCGCGGGGACGGAGCTCGCCGGCGCAGGGAAGGGGGCGGCGGCAGCGTCCCCGCAACGGGTCCGGCCGCCGCTCGCCCGTGATGATCAGGTCGTGGGTGCTTCCTCGGGGGCCAGCAGAAGCGCCGTCCGGCTCGTGTGGGCCACGGCGTCACTGACGCGCGGGCTGAAGAACGCCTCGACGAAACCACGGTGATGAGGACTCAGGACGATCAGGTCGGCCTCGAATGCCTGAGCCGACTCGGAAATCGTGGTGGCGATCTGCGTGGTGAGGCCTCTGGCCAGGACACCCTCGGCCTTGACGCCCCGGTCACGCAGGATCGCCACGGCCTCGTCGAGGACGGCCCTGGCGTCGGCGTCGTCTTCGAGCGGCACGACCGTCGCCAGCGAGGCGGCGGAGGCGACGACATGGAGAACGCGGACCTCGGCGCCGGACAATTGAGCCATCTCTCCGGCGAGGCGCAGGGCGGAATAGCGGGCGGGGCTGGGATCGACGGCGACCAAAATGCGCTGGAACATGAACTCTTGTTGCCCTTCTGGAAGACACCGAGGAGCTTCGGGTGATCAAGTCGCCGGAAGCGGCGTCGTGGAGATCAACATCCGGCACGGCCCGAAGCTTCCCGAGTGCCGCGTCGTGCTCATGCTGCCGGTCGGGAGGCGACCGGTCAGGAGTGCGGCTGTCGGGAGTGCGGCTTTCAGGACGTGGCTGCGTGGAGGCGGGCGAGCAGGGTCCGCAATTGCGTGCGCTCGTCGGCGCTGAGCGTGGCGGTGGCTTCCGCGAGCGCGCGTCGGTCCAGCGCTTCGGCTTCGCGGTGGCACATCAGCCCCTTGTCCGTCAGGCGCGGCAGATACGCCCGGCGGTCGTGCGGATGACGTACCCGCTCCACCAGGCCGTCGCGTTCCAGGCTGTCGACGATCGTGGTCGTGGTGCGGGCCGCGACGCCGGTCATCTCGCTCAGGTCCCGCATCCGCAGGGGTTCCTCCGCCCGAGCGAGCATGCGCAGGGCGCGCAGACGGGCGATCGACGCCCCGCCGGTCCGCAGACGGGCCTCCACGAACTGGCGCAGCTGGTGTGTCGTTTCATACAGCTCGTCGACCAGGATGTGGTAGTCGGTGACCCGCCGGCCGACGCCTCCCTCGGACTGCCCGGAGAAGGCCGGCGATGCGTCGGGCGCTGTCGGGACAAGCGCCGCGCCCGTGCGGCCCTCGCAGCCGCTCGGGGTGCTGGTCCACGACCCAGTGGAGCCGGCCGTCGGTGATGTCCGCGGTCACGGTGACCGCGGGGAGTGGTCCGACGGTACGGATCGACGCCTGGAGGACCGCCTGGATGATCGATTCCAAGGATGGGTGGTCGTAGTGATCCCGTACTTGCCGGACGGACGGCGCGGCCCCATAGGCTTGGCCTCCGTCCTTACTGTCTGGGGGAGTTATGACCAGTAGGTTCACTGAGTTGGTTGTCGACTGCCACGATCCGGAGCGGCTTGCGGCCTTCTGGTGCGCGGTCCTGGGCTTCAAGGTGATCGACCGCAGCGAGGGCAAGGTCGAGATCGGCTCCTGGGTGCCGACCGTCGAGGAGGTCCGGGCCCGCCAGATGCCGCCCACTCTGGTGTTCATCCAGGTGCCCGAGGGCAAGACCGTGAAGAACCGGCTCCACCTCGACGTGAGCCCGATCGACGGCAGTACCGACGACGAGGTGGCCAGGCTGCTCCGCCTCGGCGCCGCCAAGGTGGACGTGGGCCAGGGCCCCGGCCGGAGCTGGGTGGTCATGGCCGATCCCGAGGGCAATGAGTTCGACGTCGTGCGCACCCTGGCACCGTCCCACCAGATGATCGGTCCTCAGGGTTAGTGACTGTAGGCGGTCAGCGAGCGCAGGACGGGCTGTCTGCGTGCCGTGACGCCTCCAGCAGGTCGACGGTGTTCATGTACAGTGCGGTGGCCGGGGATTTCAAGACTGGCGTAGCAACCGCACTTTGGGCTTCCTCGCCTGATGCGCGCAGCCGATCCCTTGGAATCGGCCATTCAGGATTCCGGCAGTGGCCTCCGGATGGCGCAGGAGTGGGCCCAGGTCACCAGTTCGGGAGCGTGCAGCGCTGGTAGCCACAGATCGGCTCGGGCGGCGCCGTCGCCCTGGGGCCGGGGACCGACGCCCAGGACCCGTAGTCCGGCGCGGCGGGCCGCTTTCACACCGGTCAGGGAGTCCTCGACAGCCAGTGCTCGGTCCGGGCGGACACCACAGAGCCGGGCCGCCACGGCATAGACGTCCGGGTGCGGCTTGGGACGCATGCCGTCCCCGGTGTCGGGGACGACGATGTGCTGGAAGTGCTCGCGCAGGCCGGCCCGTTCCAGGCTCCCTTCCACCACCACCCTCGGGCAGTTGCTGGCCACCGCCAACGGCAGTCGGACGGAGAGCAGCCGGACGAGCTGGACCGCGCCCGGCATCGTCGCCGGGTCGTCGGTGACGAGTGCAAGGAAGTGGTCGAGGAGCGCGGCCGTCAGGCCCTCCGCCAGCTCGGGCTTGTGCACCGACCGCGCCATCAGCCGGCCGCAGTCCTCGTAGTGCAGGCCCGTGGCCTTGTCGGCGAAACCGGGCGGTGGCTGGAGCGCGTACTCCCGGAAGGCGCGGTTGCGGGCTTCCTGCCAGTGGCGTTCGCTGTCCATCAGGGTGCCGTCACAGTCGAAGATGACGGCTTCGGGTGACCAGTCGAGCAGATCGTGGGCCGTGGTGGTCACAGGGGCCTCCTATGCATCCGCACGCACGACAGGCGGCATTTCCGGCTATCCACGGGAAACGGAAAGATAGTGATGGCTACGTTATTTCTTGTCTGTCAATTCGTGCAATAACTCGATTTAGTGACTCGACTGTGCCGGGATTCGGGCGTATGGCCGTGCGGCGGCGGGCAGCGGACGGTTGACGATCGGATTCGTCAATACTGCTGGTGGGCAAGTCAGTTGACGTATGTACCGGGGTGACTCGACACCTGGGGCGAGCCGCGCCCATTACCACTCGCACGCGTTCCCTTTCGAAAGAATTGCGTAATTACCGCGTGAGTGTGACCGCCTTTACCCCAGGCGCACGCTGGCGCATTAAATTCGTGGCCGGCGGAAAAATCGAGCGAGGGCGGACGGGGCGTTGCAGGAACGGGCGAAGACAACCCGCAGATCACTACTGGAAGCCGCTGCCCAGCTCTTCGCCGAACAGGGTTTCGCGGGCACCAGCGTCAACGACATAAGCGCCCGGTCGGGCCGGACCAGCGGCGCCGTCTACTTCCACTACGCCGGCAAGGAGGCGATCGCCGTCGCCGTCGTCCAGGACCGCTTCGCCGCCTGGTCGCAGCTCGCCCCCCGCTACACGGACGAGGCGGTCCCCCCGGTCGAGCGACTTGTCGCCCTCAGCTACGACATCGCCCGTGCGCTCGCCGAGGACCCGGTGACGCGTGCCGGTGCCCGCCTGTGGTCCGAGCGCGCCACCATCAACGCTCCCCTCCCCGACCCCTTCGCCCTGTGGACGGCCGCCGCCACGCGGCTGCTCGCGCGGGCCCGGCTCGCCGGCCACCTGCACCCGCATGTCCGCCCCGCCCGCACGGCCCGGACTCTGGTGCGTGCGTTCTTCGGCCTGTGCGTCCTGACCGAGGCCCTCGAAGACGCGGCCGTCATCACCGACCGCCTGACCGACTGGTGGCAGCTGACCCTGCCC
This sequence comes from Streptomyces sp. NPDC004542, assembly GCF_040610035.1. Classification (NCBI taxonomy): domain Bacteria; kingdom Bacillati; phylum Actinomycetota; class Actinomycetes; order Kitasatosporales; family Streptomycetaceae; genus Streptomyces; species Streptomyces sp. NPDC004542. The sequence goes on along the minus strand of NZ_JBEXLP010000038.1, from coordinate 53,450 downwards.
TCCCTCGGACCCCAGGTGCGCGAGGACCCGCCGGCGGGCCGATGACGCCCGGCGATTCCAGTCACCCGGTGCCCTGTGCCCCGGCCATGGCACCAGACCTGGTCCCTGACCTCAGGGAACCCGCTCCGCCACTGATTCGATCCGGCCGCCGTGTGTCCCGCGGGGGGTGCAGCCATGGCGGATTTCCCTGTACCGGCTGCGTGGGTGGGCGGATGCGCGCGGTGATGGGCGGGTATCGGGCAGTGCCTCGACGCGAACGCGAGACGGCTGGCCCGCGGGTCGAACGGACGGCACTCATGTCCACATCGGGGGGCGTCTCATCCTCGCGATCCCCTTGCCCGTCAGGTACTTCGCGGATGAAGCCGCCGCCGGTCACCGCCACGCGCCGGCCCTGGGCGAGGGAGGTGGTGATGCTTGCGGGCATCCGGCGGTCCCGTGCCAGGGATTTCTGGCCGGTTGCCGTCGAAGACCGACCGACGAGGTCCGCCTGCGCAGCCGCGGCCGGTTCGCCTCCATGACGTCCAGTGCGACGCTCTTTCGGCTCCTGTTGCCGGAACGGCAACAGGAGTGGCAGACCGGGACGCGGGGGGCGACGGTGGTCCCGTGACCGACAACATCGCAGCAGGATCGCCCGCGTCCGGCCTTTCATCGCCTGGCGACGGATACCTGGGAGACCCCGCGGTGCGCGCGGAGTGGGACAGGCGGTACGCCGAGCGGCAACAGTTGTGGAGCGGGAAGCCCAATGGTGTCCTCGTGGCCGAGCTTGCCGGGCTCACGCCCGGCCGGGTTCTCGACGTCGGCTGCGGCGAGGGCGCGGACGCGGTCTGGCTCGCGCGCGGCGGCTGGGACGTGACCGCGCTCGAGGTCTCGGGCGTGGCGCTGGAGCGGGCGGCCGGGCACGCGCGGGACGCCGGGCTCGCGATCCACTGGGTACACGCCGCACTCACCGAGGCGGTGCTCCCGCCGGCCTCCTTCGACCTGGTTTCCGCGCAGTACCCGGCCTTGCTGCGCACCCCCGACGCTGCGGCCGAGCGGACGCTGCTCGCGGCCGTCGCGCCCGGGGGAGTGCTGCTGTTCGTACACCACGCGGGGATGGACACCCAGCAGACGCACGACAGCGGCTTCGACCCGGATGACTACGTCTGGCCGTCGATGGTCGCCGATCTCCTCGACGACGACTGGGAGATAGAAGTGGACGAGCAAAGGCCACGCTTGGCACCCGAAGGTGGTGCCGGCGCGCACCACACCGAGGACAGGGTGCTGCGCGTGCGTCGGCTGCGCTGAGACCACTCGGCTCACAGACCGCCGGGCAGCCCTCGCGGTGAAACCCGCTCGACCTGGCCACCTCCTTGAAGAGATATTCAGGCATGGAGTTCCTCTGCTACCACCGCGACCGGCCCGCCTCCCTGCCACTGCGCTACGGACTGCGGGAAGAGCATTGGTCCTACATGGACCAGTACGCGAACGCCCCCGGTGGTGCAGTACCCCGTCGCCGAGCCGAGTCCCGCCGAGCCGGTTTCCCTGGAAGCGGTCACCCTCCGGCTGCAGGCACTGGCCCATCCGGTACGGCTGCGGCTGCTGCGCACCTTGGCCCGCGGCCCGCACACCACCAGCGAGCTGGCCCACTTCTGGGAACTCTCACCCCCGGAGGTGTCCCGCCACCTCGCCGTCCTGCGCCGAGCAGGCCTGCTCGCAGCTCGACGGCACGGTCGGTACGTCCGGTACACCCTCAATGTGCCCGATCTGGCGGCCTTGGGCACCGACCTGTTGTCGGCCGTACTGCGCTGAGCAGCTTCCGTCTGCCGGAACGGGCTCACAGGGAGCGGGTCGTCGTCACCGTCGATGCGAGCAGGACCGCCCCTTGGCCCCAGGTGTCGTTACTCCGCCAAGCTCGTCGCCATCTCGGCACCTTGGAGTCGTCGGTGACAGAGCCGCGCGGCCCGCGGCGTGTCGCTCGCCTCACGCTCACGGAATGGAGTCGGCTGCCGCGGTCCGGAGACCGGCGAGCACGAACTCCAGGCCCCGAGCGAACTCCTCATCGGCGAACCGGACCCCCAGGCCCGCCAGTCGGGCGAGGGTGGGCAGTTCGTTCCCGGCGAGGTCGGCGACGCGCCCTGCGGCCTGTGAGGCGTTGCCGCGGGTCAGGAGGCCGGCTAGTTCGGCTTGGGCGACGCCCATGACGAACGCCATGACGGTCCTGAAGGCGGCCAGCAGGTCGGGACCGTCCAGTCCGCTCCGAGCAAGGGCGGCGGCCAGCGCCTCGGCGGGGGCGAGGGCGGCGGGCGAGGACGTACGACGGGTCAGGACGAGAGGGACGGCCGCCGGGTGTTCGCGGACGGTCCGCCACAGGGCGGTGGCGACGGCGCGCACGTCGGCGGGCCAGTCGCCGGTGGGCTCCGGTGTCGCGACCCGCGCGGCCACTGCGCTGACTACCAGTTCCTCCAGTTCCTCCCGTCCGGACACGTAGTTGTAGAGCGTCATCGGCCCGGTGCGCAGCGCGGTCGCCAGCGCGCGCATGGTCAGGCCGCCCAGTCCGTCGCGGTCGACGATCTCCAGAGCGTGCCGCTGGATCTCGTCCCGCCGCCCCGGCCGCCTACGAGGTGTACGTCTGGGCGACCGGCGTGAATCTGCGCCCCTGCCCGCGGGTGTCCGACGCGTGCCGGCCCACCGGCGTGCGCCTGGGACGCGAGTATGTCGCCGCCTACTGTCAGGTCCTCGCCGACCGCGTCGTCGACGGGCCGTACCAGAACGCCTACTGGGTCGAGGTCGCCGCCCGGGGCCAGGTCGGCTGGGTCAGCGCCGTGTATGTGCGCGGTGGCGACGACAACCAGCCCGTTCCCGGCATCCCGGGCCCCGACAGCTGTGTCTGACCCGTCCGTGTCCCGCCCCCCACGCCAGGAGACCGCCGTGCCCCGCTTCGCTTCCCTCCGCCGCTCCTTCACCGCCCCTGCCGCCGTCGCCGTCGCCACCGCGGCCGTCCTGCTGGCCACCGCCCCGACCGCCGGAGCCCGGACGGCCCCCACGGCCGCGGCCGACCGGTACCACCACACCTGGGCCACCGACGTGAACGTCCGGGTCAGCGAGGCCGATCCGAACACCTGCGGACGCCACCCGTCCGTCGCCAACTGCCCCGACGTGCGCGAACGCCTCCAGCCGAGCACGCCGTTCTACGTCTACTGCCAGGGCCCCGGGCAGGTCGTGGGCGGGAACCCGTACTGGCTGATGATCAACAGCGGTACGACGACGGGGTGGATGGCCAGTTACTACGTCGCCTATCCGGACAACCGGCTGCCCGACGTCCCGGACTGCCCCGGCATGAGCGGCGTGAGCGGGGCCGGCGCATCGGTCGCCGCGAGGAACGGACGCGCGCTGGGCCCCTACAGCGTCACGGCGTACGAGACCGTCAACATCCGCAGTGCGCCCACCACGTCGTCCCGGGCCTTCGACAAGATCCGGGCGGGGGAGACCCGTTTTGACGCTCTCTGCTGGACACGCGGCGAGACCGTCCGGGACCACGGCTACACCAACGATGTGTGGATCGGCTTCACCGAAGGCTGGGCCAGCGCGGTCTACCTGAAGGGAGACGAGTACGCCGGGCTGCCGGCCGACGCGACGTGCTGAGTCGGCGTACGGAGCGGGGGCGGGGCCGCGTGGCTCCGCCCCCACTTCCTCTCGCTCCCCGTCAGCGGCCCCGGTGGTCGGACAGTGCGGCCCGCATCCTGGCGAGGCCACGCATCCGGTTGCGCTGTACGGTCCCCCGGTGCGCGCCCAGGCGCTCAGCCGCCGCGTCGTGGCTGAGCCCCTCCAGGTCGACCAGGATCACCGCGGCGGCCTCCTTCGGCGACAGCAGCGACAGCAGCGCCAGCGCCGCGCACCGGGCCTCGCAGCGCTCGACTCCGCCGTCCCAGCCGGGTTCGGGGAGCCGGTCGGTGACCGTCTCCCGGCGGGACGGCCGCTGCCAGGCGTCCCGCAGCAGGTTCAGCGCGGTGGCCGAGGCGTAGGCGTACGGATGCTGCGGGGCGGCGAGGGTGCGCTCCCTGGCCCGGCGGGAGAGCCGCATGTAGGTGTCCTGGAGCAGGTCGTCCGCATCGTGCGGGTTTCCGGTCAGGGTCAGCAGCCGCCGGCGCAGCCGGGGCATGACCTCGGTGAAGACCGCGTCGAACTCGGCCGAGTTCATGCCGTCGAGCGGACGGTCGATGACGGTGTCGCAGGGCTCGGTGATGCTCATCGAACGTTTCCCCCATGGGCCCGCGGCGCCACTGGTCGGGTGGACGCGGGCTGTTGCTGTGTCCGGCCGGAGCCCGATGCGCCGGCCGCTGTGCGGACGAGTCCGGTGCGGACCGCCTGGATGCGGACCGCCTCGGTGCGGACGGGCCGGCTCAGGCCGGTGCGGCGGAGGTCCCCGTGCCGTCCGGCAGTGCCACGGGACCGTAGCGGGCCGCCCGCTGCCCGGACAGCAGCGCCCAGTACCGGTCCCCGTAGGACCAGTGCCACCACTCCGTGGGGTAGTTGACGAATCCCGCGGACGTCAGCGCCCGCCGCATGACCGCACGGTGGGCACGAGCGGTGGCGCCGATGTTCGGCGCGTCCGTACGGCACGCGTGGTCGCTCTCCTCCGGGGTCGCGTTGACCTCGGTGCCCAGCGGCAGTTCGGTGCCGTCCATGGTGCACAGGGTCAGGTCGATCGCACCTCCGCTGACGTGCGGGGCGACCTCGGGCGGCGAGATGTAGGCGCTGGCCAGTTCCCGGATCCGGGCCGGGGACGCCTCGGGGTGTGCGGCCCGCAGGGTCGCCGAGTACGCCTCGAAGTAGGCGCGTTGGAGCGCCGGCGGCCGGTACCCCTCGACCACCAGGAACCGCGTCCTCGCAGGGAGCGCGCGCTGTGCCTGGAGAAGCCTGCCGAGGACGCCGGTCCGGGTCCGGGCGTAGGCACCGAGGCCGTCGGCCTTCCGGTCGTCGAGCAGCAGGTCCGGCATGTGCCGGATGTCGACGAGCGGTTCGGTGCATTCGTCCAGCGGAACGGCCGCCACGCGCGGGTCGGAGAGGGTGATGATGTCGGTCACGTACCGAGGGTCCCGGGCGTCTCTGCAAAACCTCTGCAGGTGCTCTGCAAGCACCCGGTTCGCTACCCCGAAACAGCTCGGTGCCGGTGAGCAGGGCAGGGACTCGGCCCGGCCGGACAGCGTTGCGCGCAAGAGCCCCCGCCCGGCACCGTTCAGCCGCGTTCCTCCCACGCCTCCCTGGCACCGAGGGCCCGGAACGCCGCGTGCGCCTGACGACGGGCCTCCTCGGCGGCCGGGTGGTCGCCGTGCGCCGCGTGCACCTCGGCCAGGTCGCGCAGGGTGCGGGCGCGCCAGAGCGGCAGGGCGAGCCGTTCCCAGAGAGCGAGCGCTTCCCGCAGCGGGGCCTCCGCGCCGTCCGGGTCTCCCCCCGCGAGGTGCCACTCGCCCCGGGTGCGCAGCACCAGCGCCTCACCGAAGCGGTCCTGCCGCTCCCGGGCCACCTTCAGGCAGCGGCCGAGCCGCTGGTCCGCCCGGTCGAGCACGCCTTGTCTCAACTCGACCTTGGCCAAAGCCTGTTCGGCGTACATGAGGCCGAAGGAGTCACCGAGACAGATGAAGATGCGCAGCGCCTCGTCGAGCAGCGCGGTGGCGTCGGACAGCGCGCCGCGCGCCCGGTCGCACAGGGCGATCGAGCGCAGGGTGAGGCCTTCGCCCTGGTGGTCGCCGACCCGCCGGAACAGCTCCAGGGACCGGGCCAGCGCCTGACGGGCCTTGTCGTCGCGCCCCTGCTCGCGATGGACGTAGCCGATCCCGTACAGGGTGCGGGCCAGACCCGCGTCGTCTCCGAGCGCGGTGTACCGCTCCAGGGCGGCGCCGAGCGCTTCGGACGCCTCGCCGAACCGGGCCTGTTCGCGGCGGATGGTGCCGATGCCGACCAGGGCGGTGGCGCTGCCCCGCAGCGCGTCGCGCGCGGCGTCGCCCGGTGGCCCCCCGGCGCCGCCCGTGGTCGGCGTCTGCTCGTCGAACAGCCCTCGCGCGCGCTCCAGGCAGGCGTGCGCCTCCTCGAACCTGTCCTGCTCGTAACGGAGGTGGCCGAGGCCGACAAGGAGCCACGCCTCGCCCTCGCCGTCCCCTTCGCGGCGCACCGCGTCCAGGGCGACGCTGTGGGTCTGCGCCCAGACGTCGAACTGGTTGTACAGAGCGGCGGAACTCGCTATCAGGGCGCCCGCCAGTTCGCGCGCCGCTCGGGTCATGCCGTGAGCGGCACAGTGGTGAACGGCCGCCACCAGACAGTTCTGTTCGGCGGCGAACCAGGCGGCGGGCCGCGACAGCAGCCGGTCCCGGACCTCGGGGTCGAGGCGGCACTCCGGGTCGGACTGCGGCAGCAGCCAGGAGACCCCGCCGGGTCCCCGGACGGCCGCGCGGTCGGCGAGCGTGAGCCACCAGGAGACCAACCGCCGGACGGCGGACTCGCGTTCGGCGGGGCTTTCCTCGGCCAGGCAGCGCTCGCGGGCGTGTTCCCTGACGAGGTCGTGGATCCGATACCGGTTCTCGCCGGTGCCGTCGGCGCCGAGCACCTCGATGAGGTGGCAGTCGACGAGCCGTTCGACGGCCTCCTCCGCCTCCTCGGTGCCGAGGTCGAGGAGCGGCGCGGCGATCCAGACGGCGAAGTCGGGCAGGTCCATCAGCGCGAGGCGGCGCAGCGCCCGGCGTTCGGGCGGGTCCAGTTCCGCATAGCCCAGTTCGAGGCTGGTGCGCACCTCGAGGTCCCCGGCCCGGAGTTCGTTGAGGCGGCGGCGTTCGTCGCGCAGCCGTGCGACGAGTTGTCCGGGTCCCCAGTGCGGCCGCGCGGCGAGCCGGGCGCCCGCGATCCGCAGGGCGAGCGGGAGCTGGCCGCACAGCGCGACGATCTCGGCGAGGTCGCCCGGCTCCGGGTGCGTGCCGGTGCGGTACGCGACCGTGGTCAGCAGGCGCAGTGCCTCGCCGGGGTCGGGCACCGACAGGTCCAGGCGGACCGCGCCCTCCAGCGCGCTCAGCCGCCGCCGACTGGTGATCAGGACGGCCGAACCGGCGCCGGGGGGCACCAGAGGCCGCAGCCGGGCCTCATGGGGAGCGTTGTCCAGGACCAACAGGATCCGGCGGTCCGCGAGGTGGGTCCGGTAGAGACCGATCAGGTCGTCGGTTCCGGAGGCGGGCTCGGGGTCGACCCCGAGCGCCCGCAGCAGCCGGGCGAGGGCGTCGGCGGTGCTCAGCGGGGTGGTGTCAAAGGCGCGCAGGTCGAGGAAGAGGCGGCCGTCGGGGAAGAGGTGCGCCGCGCGGTGGGCTGCGTGGACGGCGAGCGCGGTCTTGCCCATACCGGGGCGGCCGGAGATGACCGCGAGGGGCGGAGCGGTCCTGGCAGGGTCGCGAGCCTGGTCGAGAAGTGCGGTGACCCAGGTGACCTGGCGGCTCCGGCCGACGAAGTCGGCGACGTCCGGCGGGAGATGGGAGGGCGCGCGGAACGTGCGGCCATCGGTCGCGGGCGTGCCGGGGCCGGCCGGGTCCGCCGGGGGCGCGGGCACCGGGATGCCCAGAGCGGCGGGCGCGGGAACCTGCGGGTCGACGGACGCGGAGCCGGAGCCGCCGGGTGCGAGGGCCTCGGCCGACCTGGGGTGTCCGGCGGCGAGCGCGGGGTCGTTGCGCAGCACGGCGAGGTGGAGCGCGCGCAGTTCTGATCCCGGGTCGATGCCGAGGTCGGCGCGGAGTATGTCGCGGCCCTCCTGGAAGACCCGCAGCGCGTCGGGCGCCCGGCCGACCCGGAACAGGGCGGTCATCAGCTGGGCGCGCGGCCGTTCGCGCAGCGGGTGGGCGGCGACGTGGGAGAGCAGCGGGGCGACGACCTCGCCGTCGTGCCCCATCCTCAGCCGCAGTGCGAAGAGGTGCTCCTGCGCGATGAGCCGCAGTTCCTTCAGCCGGGCCGCCTCGATCCGGGCGAAGGACTGGGTGACGCCCTCCAGGGCGTCCTGCCCGCGCCACAGGGCGAGGGCGTCGGTGAGCAGGCCGACCGCCTCGGTGTCGTGTCCCGCGTCCGCGGCGCGCCGTCCGGCCGACAGCAGGCGTTCGAACCGGCGGGCGTCGACCTGGTCGGGAGTGAGGTCGGCGAGGTAGCCGGGGGCCCGGGTGCGGATCGCGGAGGCGGCGCTGGCCGGTGCCAGGGCGCGGCGGACGGCGGCGACGTGCGAGGCGACCAGCGCGCCCGCGGTGGCGGGGGCGCGTTCCTCCCAGACGAGGTCCACCAGCCGTGCGGTGGACAGGACTTCACCCAGCTGCACGACGAGCGCGGACAGCAGCGCCACGGGCCTTGATCCGCCCAGGGGCAGGCTTCGGGCCCCGTCGTCCCACACCTCGACCGGCCCCAGCAGCCGCACTTCGATCATCGTTCCCCGGCAAGCATCGATCCGCGCGTCAGGCCTGACAACGATATCCGCAGGCCGGGTGCGGGAGTCACGGATCGCCGGGCCGCTGTCCGGTTTCGAGCGGTCCGGTGGCACGAGGCTCCGGCCGAGCGATGAGCGGGAGCGTTTCCGCCCCTGTCTCGGCGCGAGCGGGCATTGGCCGGTTTTGGTGATGCCCCGGCCCCGGGGTGCGGGGCATCTGGGGGACGCGGCGGGCGCCCCCCTCGTATGACCGCGTACGAGTGTCACTCATACGTGACGGAATCGTGTCCCGTCCGCCTTGTGACAAGGAGTCACCGAGTAAGGAGACGACGATGACGAACCCCCTGCGCACGGCACCGCGTTCACTACGGCGCGCGGTCCCGGCCGGCGCCGTCGCGACGGCCGCGGCACTGGCCCTGCTGCCCTGCACGGCGGCTCGGGCGACCACGTCGGACACCCAGGTGTACGTCTGGGCGACCGGTGTGAACGTACGGGACTGCCCGGAGGTCTCCGCGGCCTGCCCGCCGATCCAGGGCGCGCAGATCGGCAAGCGGTGGGTGACGGCGTTCTGCCAGCGCCAGGGCACCGAGGTGGTGGACGGCCCCTACCGCAACAACTGGTGGGTGCAGGTGAACGCGGGCGGCCCGATCGGCTGGATCAGCGCGGTGTACGTGCGTGGCGGTGACAACGACCAGCCGGTGCCCGGTCTGTCCACCGACTCCTTCTGCCACTGATCCCGCAGGACGGCGGCGCGGACGCTCATACGAGGGACTCGGGGACGCCGTCACCCTGACGACACGTCACCGTCCGTCCATCGACACCGAGAGGGGCACTTGCTGTGACCTCGAAGTCCACGACCCGTCTGTTCTCCTTGCGGGCGCTGTGCGCCGCTCTGCTCGGCCTGACCGCCGTGCTGGGTCTGATGTCGGCTCCCGCGCAGGCCGACGTCACGACGTCCCCCGTCCACATCTGGGCGAGTCAGGTGCGGGTGCGTCAGTGCGCGAGCACCACCTGCGCACTGGCCTCGCAGGAGCGGCTCACCAACGTCACCGTGCAGGCGTTCTGCCAGCGGTGGGGCGACCGCGTCACCGACGGCTCCTACTACAACCACTACTGGGTCGAGATCATCACGCCGCAGGGCTGGCTGGGCTGGGTGAGCGCCGTGTACGTCAGCGGCGGCTCCAACGACGGGCCGGTGCCCGGCGTGCGGGTCGAGACCGACTCCAGCCCCGTGTACTGCGAGTACCCGTAGTCCACGGGGTACGGGCCGGCAACCGCATCACAGGAAAGGCAACGTCATGAACGTGCAGAACCTGACCTCCGGGCGGCGGCTGCGCCGGGCGGTCGTCGTCCTCGCCTCCGCCGCCTGTCTGAGCACGGCTGTCGCCGGCGTCGCCAGCGCCGGCGATCCGTCGCCCGACGGGAGCCGGGTCGCCCCGGCGGGCCCCGTTTCGGCTGCGGCGGTCGAGCACTACGGCAACATGGCGACCGGCGGCTGCCTCGACGACAGCTTCCCGTACGGCTTCCGGGGCTTCGGCTGCAACAGCAGCGACTTCCAGAACTGGAGCGTGCGGGTCTGGCAGGAGGACGGTACCCGCCAGTTCCGCAACGTCTCCACCGGCCGCTGCATCTACGGTGGTGTCGCCGCCGGTGCCCACCCGGACACCCGGTCATGCGACTCGTCCCAGCAGCAGAGCTGGTGGGTGTACAAGCGGGGCGACCAGGTGAGCTTCGAGAACCAGGCCACCGGTCTCTGCCTCGACGACAGCGAGTACGGTCTGCGCATGCTGGCCTGCTCCTACAACCGCAACCAGACCTGGCGCTGACCACCCGCCGGGGGCACCGGCGTCGGGGGGACCGCAGACAAGTCCCTCCGGCGCCGGCCCGGTCATGTCCGGACCAGGCCGGTCAGCCGGTCGGGGACGGCGCCGACGGCGAACCGGTACTTGTCCTGTATGACGGCATTGCGCCAGCGGTCCTAAAGGGCGGCCTGGTTCGGGGTGGCGCGGGCGGAGCCGAGCAGGTTCAGGGCCTCGGCGCTGGGGCTGCCGGGTTCGGCCTGGTAGACGACAAGCTGCCGGCCCGGAGCGTCGCGTCGTCGTCCGTCCCGCCGCAAGCGCTCAATAGCCTGCGGCAGCGCCATACGTGTCGCACACAACTGCAGGCAGCCCGCAGCGGTGAGCGACCCAGTAGTCTACGGGGCCGCTGTAGCGGTGCTGAGGCGCGATCCAGGTCTCTCGGATTTCGGCGGTTCGCGGATGTCGAAAACGTGTCACGGCTTCGTCCCATGGACATCAGCGGGACCACCGGCCGCACGAGGAAGAAGGAGAAACCAGCATGGCGATCCAGCGGATGGACAACGTCGGCATCGTCGTAGAGGACATGGATGCCGCCATCGCGTTCTTCGTGGAACTCGGTATGGAGCTCGAGGGCAGGGGGGAGGTCGAGGGCCTCTTCGCCGACCAGTGCACCGGACTCGAAGGTGTCCGCTGCGACATCGCGATGGTCCGGACACCGGACGGTCACAGCCGGCTCGAGCTGGCGAAGTACCACAGCCCCGCGGTGACCAGCGCCGGGCCGCGCAACCGGCCGCACAACATTCCGGGCACGCACCGCGTCATGTTCGCCGTCGACGACATCGAGGACACCGTTGCCCGACTGCGCCCTCACGGCGCCGAACTCGTCGGCGAGATCGCGCGGTTCCAGGACAGCTATCTGCTCTGCTACCTGCGCGGCCCGGAGGGGATCATCGTCGGACTGGCCGAGCAACTGCGCTGAGAAGGAGGAACCGAACCGGGCGGCCGGCGACTTCGTCAAGACTCTGAACTGACCGATCAGCCAGGGGTTGCCGGCGCGTGAGGTGACCCGCTCGGCGACGCCACCAAGGGCTTGCCCCCCCGTACGGTGCTCCACCGCAAGCCGGTTTGCCCGGTCGTCAGTGATCGTTCCCGTGCGCCCTCTTGCGGGAACGCGAAGAAGATGACGGGGCCGTCGTAGCCCCGGAGGTTGTATCGCGTTCGTCTCTTCCACCGAGGGGAAGCTCCTCCTATATTGGGAGCGCTCCCACCCCGGGGTTCACACGATTCACGGCTGATGGCCGTACGACGACGTCGCCCGACGCCGTACGGTCGACTCCGCCGCTGTGCGCGCACCGATGGCCGAACCGGCTCCGGCGCAGGTGGAGCGGGCGCTCCTCGTCATGACTGTAGGACTCAGCCACCAGCCGTACTGCGATAGGAGAACCATGTCTCGACTTCTCGTACCCACCGGAGCACTGGTGGCCTTATGCGTCGGGTTGCTGACGGTCCAGTCGGGGCCGGCGTCCGCCGACGTGCCGACCGCGGACGCACCGGCCGCGGGAGCCCAGATCGCCATCAAGACGATCAACGGCTCCGGATGCCCCGCGGGCACGGCCGATGCCACGGTGTCGCCCGACAACTCCACGCTCACGGTGAAGTACAGCGCCTACACCGCCCAGGCCGGCGGCGGTGCCGCATCGCCCGACGCGCGGAAGAACTGCCAACTCGTCCTGGACGTCAAGGCCCCGGCGTCTTACACCTACGCCCTCTTCGGGCTGGACCACCGCGGCCACGCCTCGCTGCGCGCGGGCGCGACGGCCACCGTCGAGTCCGACTACTACTTCCAGGGGACGACCGACGACGTCTTTCAGTCCCACTCGCTGACGGGTCCGTACCAGGACGACTGGGCCTTCTCCGACAGCGTGCCGGAGGACCGGCTGGTCTGGGCACCGTGCGGCTCGCAGCGGTATCTCAACGTCAACACCTCCCTGCAGGTGAGCGCGGGTGCGGACGACCGCGCCAGCGTGGTCACCATGGGTTCGACCGACGTTCCGGGCGCCTCCTACCGGCTCATCTGGAAGCGCTGCTGACGCCCTCGTCGGGGCCCCGGCCACCGCCTCCGCACAGCTCGCCACCGGCGCCGGACGCGGGAGACCGTGCGGAGAACGCTCGCCGGGGACCACGCTCGGGCCGGAGCGTCCTGCGGGCCGTCCGAGGGCGTGGACAGTACTCGGCCCGGGCAGCGCCCAGAGGCAGGGCGGTGCCGGGGCCGAGCGTGGAGGGCCTGACGCAGGACCGATCAGGTGACCGAGGAGACGCAGGCCCGGGCGAAGCGGGTGCTGATGTGCGCCTCGTGGAGGTGTCCGGCGATGGCATGGTCGCCTTCGACGCCCATGACGACGTGGACGAGGACGAAGCCGTCACGGATCTCGCCGGCGTCGGTCATCTCTCGTGTCACTGTTGTGACTACATCGAGGAGGAGGTCTTGCAACGGCCGCCGTTGCAGATCTGCACCCGCATGCCCAGCAACGGGTCCTGGCCCCTGAAGACGCCGTTCCACACCTGGTAGGTCCCGCAGCGCTGGGTGTACTTGTGCCACGGTCCGTTGTGGATGTACGTGCCCTGGGTCGAGCTGTACTGCCTCGCCTGAATGCGCATCTTGGGCTTCTTGCCGTCCCCGCATGCGGTGTCCTTCACGGACATGCTGTTCCTGCCCGCTGGGTGCGCGTCGTGCGTGCTGGTCGTGAACGCCGCCCACGGATTCGACCGGCGTCTCGTCGCGGCGGACGGCCCGGCGGCTGCCGCGGCGCAGGAAAACCGTCCTGGAAGTGCCCCCCGGGAGCAGGCGCCGCGAGCCTTCTCCGTTCGGCTCCGGGGAACGGCAGACGGGCCGGCCGGCCGTATCGGGTACGGACCCGGCACCGGCCGGGACGGCGGACCGTGACCTGCACGCGGAGACCGGGTCCGCGTCCTCCCGGCTCCGCGCGGGCGCAGATGCCCCGGCCACCTCGCCGGAGGCTCGTACCGTGCGGAGGCCGGCACGCGCGCGACCGACCCTCGACGTCACCGGCCGATGAACGGAGCGACGCCCGCCCCGGGCGGCGCTCCCGGGCCGGGGGACACCCAGCTCTCACCATTCGGCCGGTGCCGAAACCCGTCCGGCCGGGCTCGTTCCCGGTCGGTACGGGCACTGCTCCATGTGCGCGCACACCTCCTGCACTCATACGTAGTTGTTCACAGAATGGTCGAAACGACCTCGGTGACTGCCCTTTGTGTGTTCGTGGTGTATTCGCGTGAGGAGACCGCGTGGATGTCGGGCTGATCAATGGCCTTCCCGGCCATCCTTTCTTCGTTCACGGCGCCGCGGTGCTGGTTCCGCTGACGGCGTTGGCGCTTGTGGTCTGTGCGGTGTGGTCTTCGGCGGCGCGCAGACTCAGCTGGGTACTGCCGGTAATCGGGCTGGTCACTCTTGTCCTGGTGGTGCTGACCACCGAATCCGGTGAGTGGCTGGAAGACCGGGTGCAGGAAAGTGCGCTGGTGGAAGCACACGCCGAGATGGGTCCGGGTCTCACTCCATGGGTGATCGCCCTGTTCGTGATGACGGTCGCCGTCTGGCTGCTCGGCCGCGCCGGTCCCCGCCGGGAACGAGAGCACAGCGGCGAGGCCGTCGGTCCCGCCAGGGGCAACGCTGCCGCCGTGGCCCGGCTGGCTTCCTCTGGTCTGGTACGTGTCGTGGCGCTGGTGCTCGCCCTGGTCGTGGCCGTCGGCGCGGCCGTCCAGGTGTACCGGATCGGTGACTCGGGTGCGAAGGCGGCGTGGCAGGGCCGCTTCTCGACGAGCCGGTCCGGCGCCGGACGGTGACGCGGCAGCGGCCGCACGGGGGGTGGTCCGGCCGGCCTGTGTGAGGCGTCGGCCGGCCGGACTGCCTCGCGTGACGCGCGCGGCCGGTCAGCGTCCAGGGCGGTCAGTGCAGCTGTTCGAGTGCCTTCTGGAAGGCGGCGGCGTGCCTGGCCTCGTCCGCGGCGGTGTCACGGAAATAGCGGGCGGCGGCGGTGTCACCGACGGCGGTGGCCCGCTTGGCGAATGCCGGGTACAAGGTGGTCGCCTCGTTGTGTTCACCGGTGATGGCCTTGCCCAGGTTCGTCTTCGTGGTGCGGACCAGGCCGGCCAGGACGGCTTCGCCTGCGAAGTGCTCGTGCAGTTCGACCTTGGCGGTGCCCTCCCACAGGCGGGCCAGCGCGGTGTTGCCGGTCTGCTGGGCGTGGGCGGCGAAGAGCATGTACTTGGCGTGGGCGAGCGCCTCGCCATGCAGGGCGGTGTCCAGGTTGGCTTTGGTGCGGGCGGCCTTGACCTTCGGCGGTCCGGCGGGCACCGGCACCGCGTCGGCCTTCGGGGGCGCCGGGACGGTGCTGCCGCCGGTGGTGACGGCCGTGAGGGCCGTGCGGAACGCGTCGCGGTGGCGCCCCTCGTCCGCAGCGATCTCGCTGAAGAGTTTCGCGGCTGCGAGGTCACCGTCGGTGCGGGCCTGCTCGGCGAAGCTGCGATACATGACCTGATGCTCGTAGGTCTCGCCGCTGATGGCCTGGCGCAGGTTCGCTGCGTTCGATCCGACGGTTCCGGCCAGGGCGGCAGCCTCGCGCAGGTGTTCGTTCAGCTCGGTCTGCGCCGTGCTGCGGAAGAGCCGGCCGACGGTCGGCAGGCCCTGGCGGTCGGCCTCGGCGGCGAAGAGGTTGTAGACGGCGTAGGCGTACGCCTCACCCTTCATCGCGGCGGTCAGGTCGGTCAGCGTCTGCGTGTGCAGAGCCCGAGCGGCGGTGTGGGGCGCCGGCGATGGTGGGCCCCCGGCCAGGGCCGGTGACGTCGGCGCGGCCGCGGCCAGCGCGCACAGACCTACGATGAACGAACGTGTCGAGTGGCGGAACACGAGGTCCTCCTTCCGGGTCACACCCGTACGGGTGCGAACGCCTCCCCTCATGCCACCCGCACACGCGCACCTTCGCTCTCTC
Source organism: Streptomyces sp. NPDC004542 (assembly GCF_040610035.1). Taxonomy (NCBI): domain Bacteria; kingdom Bacillati; phylum Actinomycetota; class Actinomycetes; order Kitasatosporales; family Streptomycetaceae; genus Streptomyces; species Streptomyces sp. NPDC004542. Next base: position 38,226 of record NZ_JBEXLP010000038.1, on the reverse strand, counting down.
ACGTAACCCACCCGAGTGAATACAGAAAGTAACCACATCGCTAGGCTGCGCCCTTGCCGCTGGCGCGCTCTGGCCTTTCTGAGGCCAGCATGTGTTCCCGGCCATCCGGGCCGGAAGGCGGGCTTGTTGGGCGATCATGCTCTGCGTCAGACTTCTACAGTAATGTAGACGTCGGCGGGGCTGCCGGCTGCTTGGTTCGGCCCCCGTCCGTGGAGAGGACGCAGATCTGATGTTCGGCCTGAGTGAGCTGGCGTTGATCCTCCTCGTGGTGGTCGTCGTTCTCGGCATCAAGAAGTTGCCCGAGCTGACGCGGTCCGCGGGCAAGGCGGCACGGATCTTCAAGAGCGAGGCCAAGGCGCTGAAGGAGCAGGAGCCCGCCGGGCCGCCGCCTTCCGGAGCGGTTGTGGAAGGCGCCGTCCTGCAGCGTGACGACGAGCCCCCGAGGGTCTGACGCCGCGCCGCGGGACCGTGAGGCCGGGCGGGAGCGGGCGTCAGTCCCGGGACGTGCCGAGCGGCAGCCGGTCGCCGATCAGCGGGGCGAGCGCACCGCCGATGGCCGAGCCCAGGTGGCGGCGCCGGAAAACTCCCGCTGACGGGACGATCGAGGAAGGTCGCAGACAGCCGGCCGCCGAGGAATGCGCCGGCGATGCCGGTGACGGTGGTGCCGATGCGTCCGCCGGGGGTGTGTCCGGGCGGGACGGCCTCGGTGATCGCACCGGCCGGATGACCCACGTGTGACTGGCGGAAGGGAGAGGACATGAGCGACCGTCGGCAGCGTCCCCGGCGACGGGGACAGGGCGAGCTGGAGGGGCTGGTCCTGTCGGCCCTGCGCGAGGCGCCCGAGCCCGCGCCGGCGGGTTGGGTGCAAAAGCGCTTGGGCGGAGACCTCGCCTACACGACCGTGGTCACCATCCTTACCCGGCTGCTGGGCAAGGGCGCGGTGACCCGGGAGCGCGCGGGACGCTCCTTCGTGTGGACGCCGGTGTCGGACCAGGCCGGGCTTGCCGCGCGCAAGATGCGCAAGCTGCTCGATGGCGAGAGCGACCGGGAGGCGGTGCTGGCCCGCTTCGTCACCTCCCTGGAACCGGACGACGAACGTCTGCTGCGGCAGCTGCTGGGCCGGCTCGGCCCGGAAGGGAAAGACCGAACCTGATGGGGGTGTTCGTCTTCCTGCCACTGGTGCTGCCGTTGACGGCGTGGCCGGTGGCGCGGCGGGCCGAGCAGCATCTGCACCCGCGGACAGCGACGTGGCTGTTGTCGCTGACAGCCGCGGTTCTGGCGGTGTGCAGCACGGTCTGCCTGGCGCTGCTGATGGTGGTGGGCACTGCCCAGCTGCCGGGCAACCCGCTGCCGGACGGCTGGTCGGACGAGGAGGTGCGCGAGGCCGTCCCGTACGACGAGATCGCGGGCAAGGCCGCCATTCCCGCCCTGCTCGCCGTGGTGGTGGCCTGCTCGCGGGTGTTGTGGCGGCACCGCCGCATCCGGCGGGGAGCCGAAGAAGCATTGGCGAGGCTGCCCAGGAAGCCGGTGGCGGTGCTGCCCGACGAGGTGCCTTATGCCTATGCGCTGCCCTCGGGCCGGCGGGGCCGGGTGGTGGTGTCCACCGCCATGCTCTCCTGCCTGAACGGGCCGGAACGGCGGGCGCTGTTCGCCCACGAGCGGGTGCACCTGACCAGCCGCCATCACCGGTTTCTGCTGGTGGTGCAGCTGGCGGCGCAGGCGAATCCGTTCCTGCGCCCTTTGCGCGCGGCGGTCACCTACACCGTGGAGCGGTGGGCGGATGAGGAAGCGGCACAGGCGATCGGAAGCCGCCGTGTGATGGCTGTGGCGGTCGGCAAGGCGGCGCTGGTCTCCCGGGGTGCCCCGACGGCGACACTCGCCGGTTTCGCGGCCGGGCCGGTGCCGCGCCGGGTGGCCGCCCTGCTCGGCCCTGCTCCCGCCGTGTGCGTGTGGCCGCCGGTCTTCACCGCGGTGGGCCTGGCGGCGTGGACCGCGGCCGCGGGTGCCACGATGTCCGCGCTGTCGTCGGCGAATTCGGCCGTCACGCTGTTCTTCGTGTTGAAGGCAGCCACCCCGCTGTAAGACGCGTGGGCCGTGCCGCCGGTCGGCAGCACGGCCCACGCCAGGGGGTCGTGGTTAGAGGTCGAACTCGTGCGGCGGCAGGTCGAGGGTGAAGCACGCCTCGCGGACGACGGCCTGCTCGTCCTTGTCGAAGTTGCCGTCCGCGCCGCCGATGACGATGCCGATCTGGATGACCGCCCGGGCCTCGGCGGGCTTCTTCTTCGCCTTGGCGATCTCCTGCAGCACGCTGACCTTGCCGAAATCGAAGTCGGCGGTCAGCTTGTTCAGGTTTTCCTCGAAACGGCGCCGCAGGTCGTCGGCGGGGAAGTTCTGCAGCACCTCGTTGGTGGCGATGAGCTGGGCCACACGCTGCCGCTCGGCGGGGTCGATGGTGCCGTCGGCGGCCGCCACAAGCGCGCACATCGCCATGGAAGCGTCGCGGAAAGCGCCGCTCTTGAGATCGTTCTTCTTCGCCACCAGCTGGGTCTGCATGGTGGTGGCGGATTCCTTGATGCGGTCCCACAGGGCCATGAGCACTCCACGTCTCGAACACAGGTCCCGGGCCGCGTCGACGGCCCGGAACTTAAATCTACAGTTGTGTAGAAGCTAGCAGGAGTGAGTCATGCCTCGTTCAGTCTTCTCCTTCGTCTTCGTCCTCGTCCTCGAAGAAGTCGCCCACCTCGTCGACGACTTCGGCCGCGACCATGCCGCCGACGACACCGACCGCCAGGCCCGCGGCGCCGGCGGCGATGGCGGTGCCCATGCCGGGTCCGGAGCGGTGGTGCCCGTCGTGATGGTCGTCGTGGTGGCTGTAGTGGCCGCCGTGGCCGTGGCCGTGGTCCGCGTACGGGTCGCCGTGCCCGTAGGAGGCGTGGTGTTCCAGTAGTTGCCGGATCCAGCCGTCGACCAGCGTGTTCCAGTCCTGGTGGGCGGCGTCGTGGGAGACGGTGAAGCGGGTGAGCGCGTCGTGGCCGGAGGTGAAGAGGCCACCGCGCTTGTCGGCCTCCAGTACGACCTCCAGGCCGCCGGGACCGGCGAGGAAGGTGACCTCGAGCTCGTTGAGCCGGTGGGCGTACTGCGGGGCCGGGGTGAGCTCGATCTCCTGGTAGAAGGGCAGCCGCTGGCCGGTGCCGCCGACCTGGCCGAGCTCGAGGTCGGCGGACTTGAACCCGAATCCCAGCTGGCCCAGGGCCTCCAGGATCGCTTCCTGGGCGGGCAGCGGGCGCACCGCGAGCGGGTCGAGGTCGCCCTTGTCCTTGGCGCCGGTGACCGCCAGCTCGGTGCGCACGCCGAGCACGATGCCCAGCGGCTGCCCGTGCAGTTCGGTGACCGGGGTCTCCCACGGCAGACTGATGCGGAAGGGGACGCTGCGGTGGTCGCCCTCGCCCAGGCGGAAGCCGCCGCCGACGGTGAACCTCTCGAAGACGACCGCGCCTTCGCCCTCACCGTGCTCGTGCTCCGCCTCGACGCGGGCGACGAGTTCCAGGGTGATGTGGTCGATGTCGAAGTCGGCGCTGCCGCCCTGGAGGTGGACCTGCCCCGCCAGATGGCCGCCGGGAAGGGCGGCGCCGGGGTCGAGGACCGTGTCCACCGTGGGCCCGCCCACGCCGAGTGAGCCGAGCAGCCGTTTGAACACCATCGGGCGTTCACTCCTTTGCGTGCGTGTCACTTGCGTCGCGCGGGCAGGGTGCGGCGGCGCACGCCGGGGAACGATGCCGGCTGCCGGTGCGTTGACCCGTCACCGGTCGCACGCGGTCTCTCGCACCTCATCGTGGCGCCCTCCCTACCCGGCGGAATGCCTGCCGGGGGAGTACCTGGAGACCTGGCACTCCCTTTCGCTTCTTTCTACATGCTTGTAGAAGCATAGGCGGCGCGCAGCCTTCCCGGGCCGCATGGCGGCGCACCCGGAACAAACGGCTGAAAAGAACCCCCGGATGGCAGGCGCAGCCCGCTTGAGGTGGACGCTTTGCAGGCCCTTTACGGTAGGCGCGGGAAGAACGACTTGCTCGGACCGGGCCCGGACCTGACTGCTACGGCCAGGGCGGTCCGTCGCCCGCGCGGCTCGCAGGGGAAGTGGCGCCGCGGTTCCAGGGGCGGGCGGCCGGAGCGTTCTGTTCCAGGCGGGCGCCAAGGGTGGCTGCGAACTCTTCTGCGCGGGCCAGTTGGACCCGGAGCTTGTCCACCTGCGCGGCTGCGGCCCGCTCGTAGGTTCGCACGCGCTCCAGCAGTGCCTCGCGCTCGCCGTCGTCGAGAGCGTCGCGGCTGTCCAGGCGGTCGGTGGCGTCCAGCAGGTCGCGCATCTGCTCCAGAGTGAAGCCGAGCGGTTTCATCCGGCGGATCACCATGAGCCGGGCGACGTCGGTCTCGGTGTAGAGGCGGAAGCCGCCCTGAGAGCGCGCGGAGGGGATGACCAGGCCGGTCTCCTCGTAGTGCCGGATGGTGCGCAGGGACAGCTCGGTGCGCGCGGCGACCTCGCCGATCTGCATGTGCCTGTCGTCCACGCCCGTGGTCCTGGCCCTTCTCGTCATGGCGGGCCGCTTCCCGTGTGACCTCACCGATCTCTACTCTAACGTTAGGGTAGGGTTATGGACGGTGAGGGCGGCGCGGCTGCCCCGCTGCTGCTGTTCCGGGGCCGATGGCGCCCCCGGCGAAGATCCGATTCTTGCAGGAGAGAGCGTGCGCGAGCCCACGACGCCGATCGCCGCCGCCTGCCCGCCGTGACCCTTCGCCTGCGGATGTGAGCCACCCGGCCGCCCGTGCGTGCCGTCCCGCCTCGCCGTCCCTCCCCTCTCGACTTCCGGCCCGCCGTGCGGGTCGTCCGCGGGGTGCCGACCCGGCCCCCGCACGTCCCTCCCGCACGTCCCCGCCTGCCGGCAGGGTGTGCCCGAGCACGACAGGTACGCATCTCCTTGTCTTCTGCTGCTGTGACTCCCGCCGCGCGGCTGCGCGGCCTCAAGCCGGACTGGCTGGACAACCCGAAGGTCTGGCGCACCGAGGTCCTCGCCGGCCTGGTCGTCGCTCTGGCACTGATCCCCGAGGCGATCTCGTTCTCGATCATCGCCGGTGTCGATCCCGCGATCGGGCTGTTCGCCTCGTTCACCATGGCCGTGACCATCTCGATCGTCGGCGGCCGCCGGGCGATGATTTCCGCAGCCACCGGCGCGGTCGCTCTCGTGATCGCACCGCTCAACCGTGAACACGGCTTCGGCTACCTCGTCGCCGCCGTCATCCTCGCCGGGACCTTCCAGGTCGTCCTTGGCGCGCTCGGGGTGGCCAAGCTGATGCGGTTCGTTCCGCGGTCGGTGATGGTCGGCTTCGTCAATGCCCTGGCCATCCTGATCTTCATGGCTCAGGTACCGGAGATGCATGCCGTCCCCTGGGCCGTGTACCCGCTGATCATCAGCGGTCTGGCCCTGATGGTGTTCTTCCCGAAGATCACCAAAGTGATCCCGGCCCCGCTCGTCTCGATCGTCATCCTCACCGTTGTCACGGTGTCGGCCGGCATCGCGGTGCCGACCGTGGGTGACAAGGGCGCCCTGCCTTCCTCCCTGCCCGTCCCCGGTCTGCCGGACGTGCCGTTCACCTTCGACACCCTGAAGGCGATCGCCCCGTACGCGTTCGCGATGGCTCTGGTCGGCCTGATGGAGTCTCTGATGACCGCCAAGCTGGTCGACGACATCACCGACACCCACTCCTCCAAGACGCGTGAGTCCATCGGACAGGGCATCGCCAACATCGTCACAGGCTTCTTCGGCGGCATGGGCGGCTGCGCCATGATCGGCCAGACGATGATCAACGTGAAGGTGTCCGGCGCCCGCACCCGCGTCTCGACCTTCCTCGCGGGCCTGTTCCTGATGGTGCTGTGCATCGCCTTCGGCCCGGTCGTCTCCGACATCCCGATGGCCGCCCTGGTCGCCGTCATGATCATGGTCTCGTTCGCGACGTTCGACTGGCACTCCATCGCACCGAAGACCCTCAAGCGGATGCCGACCGGGGAGATCGCCGTCATGGCCATCACCGTGATCGTGGTGGTCGCCACCCACAACCTCGCCATCGGCGTCGTCGTCGGCTCCATCACCGCCATGGTCGTCTTCGCCAAGCGCGTCGCCCGTCTCGCCGAGGTCACCGCCGTCACCGACCCCGACGGCGGCTCGGTCGTCTACCAGGTCACCGGTGAGCTGTTCTTCGCGTCCTCCAACGACCTCGTCGGCCAGTTCGACTACGCCGGCGACCCCGACAAGGTCGTCATCGACCTGTCGGCCGCCCACGTCTGGGACGCCTCCTCCGTGGCCGCCCTGGACGCCATCGAGATCAAGTACGCCCAACGCGGCAAGACGGTGGAGATCACCGGCCTGAACGACGCCAGCGCCGACCTCCACGGCAAGCTCACCGGCAGCCACTGACCCGCGCCGCACGCCCACAGCAAGCCCAGTGGTGGTCCTGCCGGAGGAGACTGCTGCGGTGCCGTGCTGTCCCATGAAGCCGAGGCGAACTGTTGGTGCTGGTGTTCCCGCGCCTGGCGGTCAGGACGGCTGGACTCGGTCGAAGTGGGCGAGGGCTTCGGCGGGGTCCGGGCTCACGAGGCGTTCCAGACCATCCGTCGTGATCTTCGCCCACCGGCCGGCCCGTGCCCACATCTGTTCCTCGAAGGCGCGGACGGCCTTGTCCAGATCTCCCGGGCCGGTGGCGATGGACTCGGCGAGTTCGGCACCTTCCAGCATCGCGAGGTTCGCGCCCGCCCCCAAGGGGGGCATCAGGTGGGCGGCGTCGCCCAGGAGGGTCACTCCGGGGACGTGGGCCCAGGTGTGGGCCACGGGCAGGGCGTAGAGGGGGCGGTGGACGAAAGCGCTGCCGTGGTGGAGGAGGTCGAGGACGGGAGCGGCCCAGCCGTCGAACAGGGCCAGCAGGCTCGACCGGAGGGCCTCGACGTCGGCCGGGTCCAGGTTCCTGTGCCAGTCCAGCGGTGCGCGGAGCCTGGCGTGCACCTTGACGTGGCCGCCGCTGTTGCGCTGGGCGACGAGGGAGCGGTTCACGCCGTACACAGCCACGGAACCGTCGCCGATCAACCGGGCGAGGCCGGGGTGGCGGGTGTCGACGTCGTCGAGGGAGGTCTCGACCGAGGTGACGCCGGTGTAGTGCGGCGTCACCGGCGAGACCGCCGGGCGGATCCGGGACCAGGCGCCGTCCGCGCCGACGACGAGGTCGAACGTCTCCTGTCGCCCGTCCGCGAAATGGACCCGTGTGCCGTCCCGGGTCCCCGGCACCACCCGCGTCACGCTTCGGCCCCACTGGACATCGAGAGGGCCGATCAGCAGGTCACGGAGTTGCCCGCGGTCGATCTCGGGGTTGGCCCAGTCGTCCGGACGGGGGCGCCAGTCACGCAGGACGGTCCCGTCCGTGTCCAGGATGCGCATGGCCTGCCCCTCGGGACGGGACAGCGCCTGGAACTCCGCCCGCAGCCCCGCCTTGTCCAGCGCGAGCTGGCCCAGCCCCTCGTGAAGGTCCAGCGTGCCGCCCGGCGGGCGGGCGTCGGGGGCGGGATCGCGTTCGAGGACGGCGACAGGGTGGCCATGGCGGTGCAGGACGCGGGCGACGGTGAGGCCGCCGGGGCCGCCCCCGACCACTGCGATGCGTTGTCTCATGTCGATACACTGTATTGTTCCGCTACGATGAATAGCAACAGTACGATGACAGCATGACTGTGTGGGACCGGCCGGAGCCGCCGCCCCGCCCCGTGCCGCTCGACCGGGAGCGGATCGTGGCCGCCGCCATCGCGCTGGCCGACGAGGGCGGGCTGGAAGCGGTGTCGTTGCGGAAGGTCGCCGCCCGGCTGAACGCCGGCCCGATGCGGCTGTACGGATACATCTCCACCAAGGAAGAGCTGTTCGACCTCATGGTGGACGAGGTCCAGGCCGAGATTCTCCCCGAGGAGCAGCCCGGTGACTGGCGGGAGGCGCTGCACATCCTCGCCCACCGCACCAGGCAGACCGCCCTCCGCCACGAATGGCTGGCCGACCTGCTCGGCGGCCGCCCGACCCTGGGCCCGAACGGCCTCGCCGTGACCGAGGCCACGCTGGCCGCCCTTGACGGCCTCGCCGACATCGACACCGTCATGCGCGCCGTGGAGACGGTCAGCGCCTACTTCACCGGCGCGATCAGGCGCGAGATCGCCAACCTCCGGGCCGAGCGCGCCACTGGCCTGTCCAAGCGCGACTGGCAGCGCGCCTTCGGCCCGCATGTGACGAGGATGCTGTCCACAGGACGCTTCCCGGCCCTGGCCAAGGCCGTGCACGACGGCACGGACGTGGACGCCGAGGCATCCTTCGCGACCGGCCTGGACTGGGTCCTCGACGCGGTGGCCGTCAAACTCACCACGCCGCCGCAGTGACGCTTTGCTGTTGCCCGAGCGTCGGGCAACGCGCGGAAAGTCGGTCGCGGTGGTCCCTCTCGGTCACAGGCACGCAGTGCGTGGCGATCAGGGCCATGACCGTGGCGGCGGCTTCCGCCTCGTCCTGAGCCGGTTCCGCCGGCGCGCCCTGCAATCCGGCTGCGCCTGCGCGCGTCCACCAGCTCCTGCCCGCGGCATCGGGCGCCGCCGGGACAGCCAAGGCCTTGACGGACATGTGAGCTGCAGCGAGGAGCAGGTGCTCACCAGGGGAGAGGTCACCTGGCTGGTCGGCCGGATGGAAGCGGCCGGCCTGGTGGAACGGGCGGCGGACCCCGGCGACCGGCGTGCGCGGCACCGGTGGCCGGCCTCGTCCGCCGCGGCCGACTCGCCGTCCGCCTGCACCGTCAGCCGGGCCGATGGCGGCTGTTCGACCAGGCCGATGACTCTGGGGGCGTTCTGCTTCGGTGATCCGATGCTTGCGGCCCTGACCTGCCAGACCCTCCAGCCCGTCCTGCTCCGAGCGGTGGAAGCGGTGCAGCCGGCGGCGGACCGTCTTGGGGCTGCACCTCAACTCATCCGCGACCACCCCGATGCCATCCGTGTCCGGCATGGCGACACCGTGAAGGAGGCCGCTTTCTGACGCGCCTCGGAAAAAGGTTGTGGATCGCTGTCGATCCGGCCGCGTCCCGTTCGACGTCATGGTGTGCGGCGCCTTGCCACACGACGACGTGACAGGACCTGACGAGGAAAGACGTGAATCAACTACTGAGAGTGATGAATTTCGGCGTTTCGAGTGACGGATTCGGTGCCGGTGAGCACCAGAGTCTGGAGCGGCCGTTCGGCTACGACGCCCCCGAGAGGCTGTTCGCCTGGGCCGGAGCCACGGCGAGCTGGCCCATGCGCACGGATCCCGGGGGGAGCCGGGGCCTCGACGACTACTTCACGCGAGACTTCGCCCGCAACATCGGTGCCGAGATCATGGGCCGCAACAAGTTCGGGCCCCAGCGCGGACCCTGGCAGGATCATGAGTGGCGGGGCTGGTGGGGACAGCAGCCCCCGTTCCGCACACCGGTGTTCGTCATGACCCATCACAAGCGCCCGTCGTTCACGCTCTCCGACACCACGTTCCACTTCGTCGACGGCGACCCGGCCACGGTCCTCGAACGGGCGCGGGAAGCGGCGCAGGGCCAGGACGTCCGACTCGGCGGCGGGGTCACCACCATTCGGCAGTTCCTCGATGCTGACCTCGTCGACACGCTGCATGTGGCGGTCTCGCCGGTGAAGCTCGGGTCCGGCCTGCGGCTCTGGCAGTCCCCCGATGAGTTGCTCGACCGGTTCCATCTGGAGGTCGTGCCCAGCCCGAGCGGGGTCACGCACCATCTGTTCTGGCGAAGGTGACGCGAGGGCCGACTGAGGTCCCGTCATCCTGATTCCCACTGGTGAGCGGTGCCGGTGCGCCGTCTCGACGGGGTTCTCGTGCTGATGTCCCAGGTGCCCCGACGACGAAATCCTCGTCGTCGGGGCCGACGACATGCCTGTGCCGCCGGGTGCCATGGGCGCCCTGCTCACCCGATGCCCGGGGCCGGATGTGTGGGCATTCGTGGCGCTGGGCGGCAAGACGACAGAAATCCGTCGTCTGCCGGCAACTGAACCCCGCCGCTGCTGCACGCCGCGATGTGTTCGGCACCGACTGCGGGTCAGGCCACCAGTCCCGCGACGTGGGCGGTGACCGTGTCGAGGATGTCGGTCCACGCCGACTCGTCGCCCAGGACGAGGTAGTTGAGGGTCAGGCCGTCCATCACGGCGGCGAGGTAGCGGGTCAGTACGGAGACGGGGACGCGGAGTTGGATCTCGCGGCTGTGGCGCAGCTGCTCGATCAGCTCGGTGTAGGCGATGCCGTACAGCTCGTACTGTCGTCGGGCCAGGTGCTCGAACCCTGGCTCGCGCAGGGCGTACTGGGTCAGTTCGTAGGTGAGCATGTGCTCCTCGGGGCGGTCGCGGACGTGACCCCAGTACGCTTGGAAGCCGGCCCGGACGGTCTCCTCCAGCGTGGCCCTGGGGCGCAGCGCCTTCCGCACCACGGCCACCGAGTGGTCGGTGAGGGTGGTGATGACGGACTCGATCAGGGCCTGCTTGGAGTCGAAGCAGTAGTGGAAGACGCTCAGCGACACGCCCGCCTCAGCGGCGATGGTCCGGGTAGTCGCCTTGGCGACGCCGTCCCGGGCCATCGTCCTGATCGCCGCTTCCGTCAGCTGTCGGCGCCGCTCGGCCGACGGCATGCGTGCCATTCGTGAACTCCCGCCTCAGGCGCTGTGGACACCGACCTCGTACAGCGAGTATCCCCAGTCGGTGCCGCGGTCGAGACCGTGGACCCGGACGTAGCGGGCCGGGGTCCCGGTGAACCGGGCCGTGTCCAGGCCGCCGTCGCCGCTCGTGGTGGACCAGGCGGTCTGCCAGTTCGTGCCGTCGGTGGACAGTTCGATGCGGTACGACGTGCCGTACGCGCGCTCCCAGGCGAGCGTCACCCGGGAGACCAGGTGGGTGGAGCCCAGGTCGACCTGCCACCACTGGTCGTCGCTCCAGTCGCTGGCCCAGCGGGTGGAGTCGTCGCCGTCGACGGCACGGCCCGGCCGGTAGCTGGTGAACGGGTTCGACTCGGACGAACTGGACGTCGCCGGCTGCCCGTTGGCGAGGTTCACCGAGGACTGGTGCTGTTCGGTGGCGCCCCAGGTGTCCAGGTAGGACTCGGCGCCCCGGAACAGGTCGTTCACCACGCCCTGCCCGCCGACCTGCCGGATGTCCTCGATCCAGTCGGGGATCATCCCGGCGTGGGCCGCGCCGTCGGTGTTGATGTCGAAGGTGCGCTCGCCGGAGGTCTGCCGGTCGATGACGGAACCGCCGTCGACGCTCTTGAAGGGGTACGTCACCTTGTGCGCGGCGTCCGCGCCGCGCGGGGCGGGGTGGTCGCCGATGCCGTTGAAGTCGGTGCCGTAGCCGTATCCCACGCCGTACTTGTCGCGCAGTGCCTTGGTCCGTGCGGCTTCCGCGACGAAGCCCTCGGAGCCGTGCATGTACTGGGCGACGAAGCCGCCGAGGGAGTAGACCCGCTCGGTCCAGTTCAGGTCCATCCAGCTGTGTGAGGAGATCACGCCGGGGTAGGACGCCGACTCGAGGATGTCCAGGGCCTGACCGACGGCCTTGACGCCCATGTGGTCGATCTCCAGCATCATCTTGCGCTTCATCATGCCGCGCACGGCGTACTCGCCGAGTGCGGTGAGGCCGCGCTTGTTGCACTGGGCGTCCGGATCGTACGAGGGGACGTCCACGCCCGCCGGCAGGTCCGACTCCGCCTCCGACGAGGCGGTCCCGATGGGGTTGTCGTGTTGCGTGCCGGTGCACTTCTCGGTCTGCCAGAAGGTACCGGTCGACAGGAACTGGCCGACGTTGATGGCCGTTCCGAGACCGCCGGAGTCGAAGCGGACGCCGCACAGCGCGTTGTCGAACTTGTGGCACAGGAACATCGAGCGGACGCCGAGCGCGTAGAGCTCGTCGAGTCCCTTGTCGATGTCCTCCTTGCCGCACTGAGGGATGTCGAGGATCTGCTTGCACCCGAAGGGTTCGGAGGTCTCGACCCCGAGGATGACGGCGAGTTTGCCCTGCTCGATGACCTCACGCGCCTGCGCGCTGTCGGTGACGACGCGGAACCAGCCCTTGCCTGTGCCGCCGTACATCGTGTCGATGTACGCCTGGAGGTCGTACGTCATCTTCGCCTGCAACCGGATCGACGTCATTTCGTCGCAACTGCGGTCCTTGAAGAAGTAGACGGAGCAGATCACGCCGTTGGTGACGAGGTCGTTGACGAGGACGCGCTGTCCGCCGCGCCAGGCCCGCTCCACCCACGCGTAGTAGTCGGCCTGATGGGTCATCGAGTCGTACGCCGGCCAGTCCTCGAAGGTCGGCCAGCCGGCCGGGTCGTGCTTGCCGTCACCGCCGTGGGTGATGTAGTCGAAGATCGCGAGCGTCCCGTCGGGGTAGTGCTCGGGGCAGTCCTTCAGCGCGTCGGCGACACCGGCCTCGGAGAAGACCTTGCCGCAGATCAGCCGGCCGCCGAAGGCCTCGTTGCCGAAGAGGTGGTTGTGCGCGTCGACGAACCCCTCCACCTCTCCTGCCGAGTTGGCTCCGGTGAACGGCTCGCCGGTGACGTTGATCTGGACGTCCGGAGCGGGTCGTGCGGTGGGGATCCACCAGTCGGTGCCGGCCGCCGAACTCGGCGTGGGCCCGAGGACAATGGCCAGTACCAGGAGCAGCAGCGACAGCACGGTGGCGTTTCTGCGTCTGCGGTACGAGCGTCGAATCGGTGTCACGGCCCACGTCCCTCGGTCGGCGGGAGGGCGCGGCCGGCGAAACCCTGAGGTTGTCATGAACCGCGCAATATCTGGGACGAGGATCGGGCCGCGCGCCTGCCGAGTCAAGTGTCCGGGACGCTTGACCTGATGACTCAGCGGCTCAACTCCCGGGCCCAGTGGCCCAGTACGGGCACGCACCGCTCGGCGAAGTACTCGTAGTCGGCCGGGGTGTTGTAGACGTGGGCGGAGACCCGCAGGTAACCGATGCCGTCAAAGCTGGTGAAGGCGGCCTCGACGGCGAGTTCGCGGGCCACCCGGTCGCGCAGCGCGTCGGCCTCGATCCGGCTGCGCCCGAGGCCGACGGGCAACCGCACCAGGCGCATACCGGGGACCGGCATCCCGACGTCGGCCCGGCTGTCCTCACCGGTCAGTCCCTCGAAAGCGGCACCGATGACATGCCCGGCGTAGTCCGCGAGCCGGTCCATGTAACGGCGGGCGGCCGACCAGCCCCAGGCGCGCTCCACGAAGGCGAGGGATGCCGGCGCGGCCAGATAGGAGGTGGCGTCGAGCGTGCCCTGGTGGTCGAAGCGGTCGGGATACGGCTCCCCGGCGCCCCAGGAGCCGATCAGCGGGTGGAGCAGGTCCCGCAGAGGACCGCGGGCGATCAGGGCAGCGGTGCCGCGCGGGGCGCAGCCCCATTTGTGGAGGTTGCCGGTCCAGAAGTCGTACGCCGCGTCGGCGAGCGGCGCGGCGAGCAGCCCCGGGGCGTGCGCGCCGTCGACGAGCATCGGTACGCCCCGGCGGCGTGCCTCCACGCCGATCCGCTCGACCGGCAGCCGGCGCGCGGTCGCCGAGGTGATCTGGTCGATCACGACGAGGTCGGTGGCCTCGCCGATCTCGGCGGAGACGGCCTGGTAGGCCTCGTCCTCGTCGGCGCCGAGCGGCACCCGCGCCGTGCGCACCCGGCCGCCCCAGCGGCCTGCCAGCCGCTCGGCTCCCATGGTGACGGCCCCGTAGCCGTGGTCGGTGACGACGATCTCCCCGCCGCGGCGGCGTTCGAGGGCGCCGTAGACCACGCTGGCGCCCGCGCTGGCGTTCGGCACCAGGGCGAGGTCGCCCGCGTCGACGCGCAGGAAGCCGGCGAGGTCGGCCCGGGCGGCGGCGAGCCGCTCCGGCAGCCCCGGGAACCACACCACCGGCGCGCGCTCCATCTCGGCGCGCAACTGCGTCTGCCGCTCCTGTGCCACCAGCGGGACGGCACCGAACGATCCGTGGTTCAGGTGCCTCAGGGCCGGGTCCAACGACCACGCCTCGATGGCGAGCCTGCCGTCGGACAGCAGCAGGGGGTGCGGCGCGACGGCCACCCCGGTCTCACTCACGTCAGCACACCTCCGGAAACACAGGGGATCACCGGCATCCTGACACGACGTGATCGCGACCGGGGGAGGGGCGGGACGGCCTCGTGGTCCGCCGCCCGCGTTGTGCCGACGACCTGCTCCCCGCCAGGATCTTCGCGCCCACCGGTAGGTTGAGCAGGAAGACCGCCCGCCAGCCGGCCGTCTCGGTGAGCAGCCCGCCCAGCACCGGACCCGCGGCCATCGCCACCGAGCATGGAGCGATGAGTTCCGACACCAAGACAGGTCTTCTTGGGGGGGACGTCCTCATGAGGTGCCGGTAGAGGCGCCGGCCAGTCTTCGGATCGTGAGTACGTGCGAACTCGACCAAGCTTGACAACTGGTGAGGAGACTCCAGCGTGAGCGACATCGTGGTCCAGAACATCGTCCGGCCGGTACGGGCAGTATCGGGCCCGTGGCTGGAGGTGATCGCCTCGAATCTCGACTACCACCGAGCGACCTTCTTGTGGAAGTGCGAGGGCCTTTCCGATGCACAACTGCGGCTACGTCCCGTGCGGTCGTCGGCGTTGACCCTGCTGGGACTCATGCGCCATCTGCAGGGGGTCGAGCGTGCCTGGTTCCAGCGCACGTTGGCAGGAACGACGCCTCGCTTCTCGGCCTATCGGACCTACGTCACCGCTGACGGTGGCGAGTGGTACGACGAGTCGGACGCCACGCCGGCCAGAGATGTCTACGAGGAATACCTCAAGGCGTGCGAGGAGTCGCGGCAGGCATACGCGAAGGTGACCGCCGACGTCGCGCGCATCGTGCCGAACCCGGAATTCGGCGACACCGATGTGCGGTTCGTCCTTGAGCACGTGATCGAGGAGTACGCCCGCCATATCGGTCACGCGGACCTCCTCCGTGAGGCCATCGATGGCGAGACTGGCGAGTAGCCGAGACAGATCCCGACCGGTACCGGCAACGCCAAGCCCACCGGTGACAAGCCGACCGGCAAGCCCAAGACCGGCAAGAAGCCGCAGGGCGGCTCCGAGCAGCTCCCGGTCACCGGCAGCCTCGCGCACACCGGCGCCTCCTCGGCTCTGCCGTTGATCGGCGCCGTCGGAGGTGCCGCCGTCGCCGTCGGCGCGGGCGAGGTGTCCACGGTGCGGTGCCGGAAGGGTGTCGGCGAACCCCGCCGCGTAGGCACGCTTCAAGCCCGAGGGGCCTGCGCCCGCCACAAGGCGCAGGTCCCTTCGCGCGTACCGGCACACGAGGCTTCGACGACGCCCGAACAGGCCCAGCAGACGACGAGAGGAGCGCGCGCAGCCTGATGCACCTGCACATCGAGGTTCCCTGGATCCTGCAGGTCGCCGAAGCCGCCGGAGCGGACGACCCGGCCCCCGACGACTACGGCGTCCCCGTCTCGGCGGTCGCACGCCACCGGGCCGAAGTGTTCGAGCAGCCCGTCTACGGCGGCCCCTGTGCCAAAGCCGCCGCGCTGGTGCACACGCTGGGCCGGTGCCGCTGGCTGGAGCGTTCCGACCTGGCCGTCGCCGCGGCCACCGGCGTCATGTACCTCGAGGCCGCCGGGATCACCGTCCAACCCGCCCGGGAGGACGCCATCGCTCTCAAGGACCTGCTTCTCGACCCCGCCTGCACGGCCGGGAAGATCGCTGCTCTGCTGCGGCCCTGCCGGCCACCACCTGACGCCCGCACGCCGTGGCCCCGCCCCTCTCGGACGGGCGTGTGCGGGGCGGCCCCCGGGATGTGAGCCGGTCACCCGATCACTGTGGGGGAGGAGGCCGGGCAGGGAAGGCGCCGAACCCGGTCGCCCCGGACCGGGCGGTCCGGGCACGGGAGACTTCCCCCGGGAGCGCCCGAAGGTACCTTCCGCGCTGCGCGCGGCAGGCGTATTCGTGGCGGGGTACACCGTGCCACGCCGACGGAGGGAAGAAGTCCTATGCGTTCCTACGAGCCGGACAGGGCGCAGCAGGACGCCCGGCCGGGCCGTGCTCCGGCTGCCCGCTCCCGCGGGACCGGGCTGGGACCGGTCCGGCCCGGGGCGGGCGGCATGGACAGGGGCGCGCTCCTCGCCCTGCAACGCAGCGCCGGCAACGCCGCGGTGCTGCGCGCTCTGGACGAGACCGAGCACGCGCACGGCGCCGGATGCGGTCACGAGCAGACGACGCCGCCTGCGGTGCAGCGTTCGACGGTGCACGAGGTGCTGCGTTCGTCCGGTCGGCCGCTGGAGGAGCCGCTGCGGGCGGAGATGGAGGCGCGGCTCGGCGCGGATTTCTCCGACGTGCGCATGCACACCGACAGTGTCGCCCGGCGCTCCGCGCAGGAGGTCAACGCGCGGGCCTACACGTCGGGCAGTCACATCGTGGTCGGCGAGGGCGGCGCGGACAAGCACACCCTCGCCCACGAGCTGACCCATGTCATGCAGCAGCGTGAGGGCGCGGTGGCCGGTACGGAGACCGCCGCAGGGCTGAGCGTCAGCGACCCGGCCGACCGGTTCGAGCGCGCGGCCGAGGCCAACGCCACTGCGGCGATGAACCGCCCGGTCCCGGCCGCCGGGGAGGCGACCGGCGCCGCCCATCCGTCGCCCTCCGGGGGCGATGCAGCGGTGCAGGGTGCGTCGGGTCACGCCGCCCCCGTGCAGCGGGCGCTGACGTACGGTGGGGAGAAGCTGACACTGGAGCAGGCGCGCGGGCACGTGCTCGGGGCCCAGTCGGCGGCTCTCACTCCGTCCGAGACGGAGGCGCTGAAGGCGCTGGTCGAGGACTCGACACAGAACCACGACCTCAGCAGCGGCGAGGAGCTGGTCCGGCTGCTGAGGTCCCAGCTCCGCGCCGAGTGGGGTCTGACCCCTGAGCAGATAGACCTCTTCGACAGGTACCAGGGCGGCGCGTACAAGGCCTGGAACAAGGCGCTGCGCAGTGGAAAGGTCCCCGAGCGGTACCAGGTGGCCGAGAAAACGTCCGAGATGATCAAAGGTCTGGCGCAGACCGCCAAGACCAAGCAGAAGGTGCAGCGCACCCTGTCCTTCGAGACCCGCGAGCAGTTCAACGCCTACGTGAGGCAGTTCCAGGAGGGCAAGGAGTACACGGCGGTGCAGTTCGAGTCGACGACGCGGCGGCTCGGCGCGACACTGGACCTCCCGGAGAAGGCGGTGTACGTGGTCACGCTGTCCATCGACGCGCAGGGCCATCACGGCGGCGAGATGTCGTCGGTGATCAGCGTGGTCCAGAAGAGCGAAGGTGAGACGGTCTTCCCGCCCGGTACCAGGTTCAAGGTCACCCGGGCGCCTGAACAGCCTCCGGAGGACAGGGAGTTCACCACCACGAGCCCATTCCAGACGACCGCCGAGATGACCGAGCTGGAGGAGCTGGACACCAGCAAGCAGCGGATGCCCACCAAGGAGGAGAACCGCGCGGCCACCATGGCGGCGCTGCTGGGCGGCTCCGGGATGCCCAGCCGTCCGGCCCCGGCCGCGGGAAGCTCCAGGAAGAGATCTTTCTGAACGAGGGCTCCGGGGCGCGGCCGGCGCAAGGCTCGCCCCCCCCGAGACCGGGCACACCCTCATTGATGTGGAAGAGCCGACTGGCCGTGGGGGCGGGGACGCAGCAAGGGTCAGAGGAACTCAGAGGATGTCGCACAGTCAGCGGTAAGCCGGTGATGCACTACTGCGTCACCGAGCGGACTACGTCGTTGATGCTTCCCTGACGTCGCCCGCGCCCGCGCCCGCGCCCGGACCCGAGGCACGGAAAGTGCGCCTGTACACCGACGGGCTCACCCCCGCCTCCGCCGCCAAATGCCGCCGCAGCGAGGTGGCGGTGGCGAAGCCGACCTCGTGGGCGACGCGTTCGACCGGCAGGTCGCTGGACTCCAGCAGGTGCCGCGCTCGCCGCAGCCGCTGCTGGGTCAGCCAGCGGCCGGGGCTCAGCCCGGTCTCCTCCCGGAAGCGCCGGGCGAAGGTACGGGTGCTCATCGCCGCATGCGCGGCCAGCTCGTCCAGCGACAGAGGCAGTTCCAGCCGCTGCAGCGCCCAGTCGCGGGTCGGCCCGCTGCCGGTTGCGCTCGCCGGCGGCAGCGGCCGCTCGATGTACTGCGCCTGCCCGCCGTCCCGATACGGCGGCACGACGCAGCAACGGGCGACCTGGTTGGCCACCTCGCTGCCGTGGTCCTGACGCACCAGGTGCAGGCAGACGTCGATACCGCTCGCCGCCCCCGCGGAGGTCAGCACATCACCGTGGTCGACGAAGAGCACGCCGGCGTCGAGCTCGACCCGGGGAAACAGCTCCTGGAAGTAGTCGGTGAGCGCCCAGTGGGTGGTGGCCCGGCGCCCGTCCAGGAGACCGCCTACGGCCAGCAGGAAGGCGCCGGTGCAGATGGACACCAGACGGGTCCCGGGGCGAACGCGGGACAGGGCGGTGAGAGCCTGCGGGTCCGGGATCGGCGAGATCGCGTACGGAGGGATGACCACGGTGTCCGCCTCGGCCAGCACCTCGGGACCGTGCCCGGGGATGACGGTGAGGTCCGCGTCGGTACGCACGGGCTGCCCGTCCACGCTCGCGGACAGCACCTCGTAGCGGCCATCGGCGGAACCCAGGACCCGGTGCGGGATACCGAGTTCGAAGGGGTAGACGCCGTCGAGGGCAAGTACGACGACCTTGTGCGCGCCGGGCCGCGGGTCCGGGCTCATCCGGCGTCCCAGTTCCGCCGCGCGTTCGGCAAGGTCACGGGCCCGTGAGGGCGCGGCGGAGGGGCGGACGGTGGAAGTGCTGGAGGCGCCGGGAACGGGAACGCAACAGGCGGCAGAGGTGACGGGCATGGCGGGAATGTATCGGAGGCTGACCTTCTTGCCATCGCGCCGGGCCGAACCGAATGGCCAGGATCGAGGCATGACTTCGACGGACACCTCTGAGAACCTCAACTCCCCGGGCCCTGCGGCCGCCACGGACTCCTCGCGTCCCGCCGCCCGGGACGGCACCCCCGTGATGCTCGCCCTGCACCAGACGGCCCTGGGCGGTCCCGAGGTCTTGCAGCTGACCGAGCTTCCCCGGCCCGCGCCCGGCCCCGGGGAGATCCTCGTCGCCGTGCACGCGGCCGGACTCAACCCCACGGACTTCAAGCACCGCGCCCTGAGCATTTTCCTGCCGCCCCCGCCGCTGACCCTCGGTTGGGACGTCTCCGGCACCGTGGTGGAGACCGGCTTCGGCGTCACCCTCTTCAAGCCCGGCGACGAGGTGTTCGGCATGCTGCCCTATCCATACGGGACCGGCTCCCACGCCGAGTACGTGACCGGCCCCACCCGCGCCTTCGTCGCCAAGCCCGCCGGGATCGACCACGTCCAGGCAGCCGCTCTGCCCCTGGCCGCGCTCACCGGTTGGCAGGCCCTCGTCGAGACCGCGGGCCTGAAGCCCGGGCAAAAGGTGTTGATCCACGCCGCGGCCGGCGGGGTCGGTCATCTCGCCGTACAGATCGCCAAGGAGCGCGGCGCGCACGTCACCGGGACGGCGAGGGCCCCCAAGCACGACTTCCTGCGCGAGCTCGGCGCGAATGCCTGCATCGACTACCGATCTGAGGACTTCACCGACACCGAGGCGCGCTACGACGTCGTCCTTGACGCCCTCGGCGGGGAGAACGCCACCCGTTCCGTGGGCGTGCTCCGCCCCGGCGGCGTTCTCGTCTCCCTGCTGCCGGGTGCCGAGGACACTCTGGCCGCGGCGGAGAAGGCACAGGTCCGCGCCGTCACCCTGCTTGTTGAGCACGACCAGGCCGGGATGCGCGCTGTCGCCGAGCTTGTCCACCGGGGCAGGCTCCGCGCCCACGTCTCCGGCGCCTTCCCCCTCGCCGAAGGCGCCCGGGCCCATGTCCTGGCGGAGACGGGCCGTACCACGGGCAAGCTGGTCATCACCGTGCGCTGAGGCGGGATGGCTCGGGGGTTCGTCACAGGCTGCGACAGGGGACGCGGGTCGTCCCGCGCCGTGTGTGCTTCCGTCCCGTGCCACGCCTCAAAGACGGCCGTTCAGCAGATCGCCGACATGTTCGGCGTACCCTGGCCGACGGTGTACGGGTACCTCGACAAGACCAAGACCGTCCCCCGACGGCCCAAGATGAACGTCAAGGCGAATCCCTGGAAGCCACTGGCAGGTTACTCGCTCCCTGGTGCGCCGAGAGGACTCGAGCGCGCTTGTCGCGTGAGTCCTTCTACCGGGCCTCGCGCAGGACCCGGGCGGGGGTGCGGGACTCAAACTCCAGGCCGTTTCGTCACGGCGAACGGTATCGGGCTCGTCGACTTCTGCGTGTCCAAGCTCCCTTTGTCCTGCTCGGCCTCCACCACTGCTTTCCCCACGTGGTAGCCGAGTGCGGTGTAGGCGTTGAACTTGTCCACGTCGAAGAACTGATCGCCGGTGGCGTCGTACGGAAACAACTCGTGCTCAGCCGCATAACGCTTGATCCACGCACCCGAAGCCGACCTGAGCGGCGGAGGCTGCCGCGCCCCCGCGCCGCAGCTCATCCAGCTTGGCGCCGCAGCCGCCGCCCGGTGTCGACCGACGAGCCGGCCGGTGGCTGCTGCGGCTCGTGACCGGCCTCGACACGCCCGCGTGTGGAGCCACGGCCGGAACAGGGGACCGGCTGCAGCCCCACGTGTTCGGTCCGGCACCGGCCCATGTCTCCTGGGCCGGTCCGCGGATCGCCCGGTCGGACGGCGGGCGCGGCCGTTCCGGTGGTCCCGGCAGAGCGATGAGGTGGTTTATCCGATGTATCTGTCTGCTTGCTCGCCGGGTTCAGGGACTAAGGAAAGGAAACGGGAGGAACACCGCGGTGCCTTCCTTGTCCTAGAACCGGAAAGAACGATGCAGATGAGTCCTGGATACCGAAGATCCCGTCACGGGGCGCTGCCCCGCCGGGTTGCCTGGCTGGCCGGCGGCACCGTCACCTTGCTCGCTGCGGGGGTGCTGTCGGGCCTCGCCGGGACCGCACAAGCCCAGCAGCCCCCCCGGACGGCCGGAAGCGTCGGCCAGTCTTCACAGGGAACCGGGTGCCCGCCGCTGGACTGGTTCCACGGTGGCCACTGCCACGAGGGACCTGTGGGCCCGCCCGGTCCGTCCGGCCCTCCCGGACCGACGGGACCTTCCGGACCCTCCGGCCCTCCCGGACCGACGGGACCTGCCGGACCCACCGGGCCCACCGGACCCACCGGGCCCACCGGGCCCACCGGACCCTCCGGACCCTCCGGCCCTCCCGGGCCCACGGGACCCACCGGGCCCACGGGACCGTGCCTCCAACTGGCCGGTTACAACCCGAGCACCAGTCAGGAGGTGGCCACCGCCGTCCGGAACGGGCAGACGTTCGTGGGGATCCGGTCGGTCTCACCGACCGTCAGCCCGTTCCAGTGGTACGACCTCAGCAACGGGTTGAACTACCCCACCGACACCTGCTCGGCGACCGTCAACAACCTCGGCGGCAACATCGCGGTGCAGGTGCTGACCACCGGCGGGGAGTTGTGGGAGATGGCCTGTACGGCGATCGCGGGGACCCCGCCGACGCTCAGCTGCAGCAACGTCTGGACGCCACTGGCGGCTCCCCCGGCGTCCCTGCGACTGAAGACCGGCGCCCCGCCGGCCGACCGGAGAAAGACCGCCCGGTGAACGTCCGTCGGAGAAGCAGCCGCTCCGCCTGAGCTTGGCGGACCTGCCCGTACACGTGTGCCGCGCCCCGTGCCGGTCATCCCACACGCGCCCGGTCCACGCCGGTGCGTGCCGACGGGAAGCGCTGCACGAAGAGGAGCCGGTGTGCGACGTGGCTGCACACCGCGAGGAGAAGTGCGCCGCAGGCTCCGGAAGGCGCTAGCCCATCCGGGTTAATTCGGGTCCCCGCCCTGGCGTTCCAGGATCCCCCGCCTGCCTACTGGTATGGCTGACTGCGGGCTACCGCATCAGCGGCCGCGTTCTGATGCGTGACGGGAATGGTGCCGCAAGACCTACGCGTGCGCTCGCACGACGTACCCGCACGACCGCGGCACCGGGCAGCCAGTCCACTGTGCGGGCCTTCAATGTACCGGAGTCACGAGAGGGCCGCGCCATGATCTCCACCGTCATTCGGGTGACTTCGTCCGCCGCCTTTCCGACGAGGCCGGGGCAGTGGTCCTGACGGCCAGGGTCGCTCCGGACGCGCCGCACGAGACCACTCCGACCGGCACCGTGACGTTCGCGGTCGACGGGAACGACGAGCCGCTGTCCGCGTCCCTCGACGGCGGTACCGCCACGGTGACCACCGGCCCCCTCGGCTCCGGCACACACGAGATCACCGCTACCTATCACGGCGACGAGGTCTTCGCCGGATCGACCGACGTGCACACCCTCGTCCGGATCCCGACCAGCATGACGATCACGAGCGTGCCCAACCCCTCGGCCTCCGGGCAGCCCGTGACCATCACCGCCACCGTCACCCCGCAGACCCCGGGCCACGGGGTGCCCACCGGCCGCGTGGTGTTCACCCTGACCGGTATCGGGAACTTCATCGTTCCGCTGAACGCCTCCGGCCAGGCCATCCTCACCACCAGTGCTTTCACCGCGGGCGTGTACACCATCACCGGCAGCTACACCGGCGACGCCACCTACCTGCCGATCAGCCAGAGCATCCCGCACTTCGTCAGCGCCGCCGCCACCACGACGACGGTCACCTCAGCGCCGAACCCCTCGGTCTTCGGGCAGCCGGTGACCGTCACCGCCCACGTCGCCCCGGTCCCACCGGCCACCGGAACGCCCACCGGGACGGTCACGTTCACCATCGACGGCGCCGGCGGTGGCACCTTCACCGCCTCCCTGAGCAGCAGCGGGGCGGCGACCGTCTCCCTCAGCACACTGGGCGCGGGCCCGCACACCGTCACCGCGGTCTACAACGGTGACGCCTTCTTCGACGGATCCACCGGCATGGAGGTCCACACCGTCGGCCAGGCGTCCACCACGACCACCGTCACCACCTCGCCGGACCCCTCCGTCCACGGTCAGCCCATCACCGTCACCGCGACGGTCGCCCCCGTCCCGCCGGGCGCGGGCGTCCCGACCGGTTCCGTACTCTTCACCTACGACGGCGGCAGCCGCACGGTGACGCTCGACGCGCACGGTACCGCCTCCTTCACCCTCACCACCCCGCTGAGCGCCGGCGACCACATCATCACCGCGGTCTACGGCGGTGACGTGAACTTCACCGGTTCCACCGGTACCCACACCCAGACCGTCCAGCGGGCGTTGACCTCCACCGCGGTGACCTCGGCGCCGGATCCCTCGCACTTCGGTGAGACGGTCACCCTCACCGTCACCGTCACCCCTGTCGCGCCGGGCGCGGGCACCCCGACCGGGACGGTCACCCTCACCGTGGACGGGCCCGGCGGGTTCACCCGGACCGTCCCCCTGGGCGGCGACGGCACCGCCGTGGTCACCACCGACACCCTGGGCGCCGCCGCCCACACCGTCACCGCGGACTACAACGGCGACACCGACTTCGCGCCGTCCTCCGGCACGGACACCCAGACCGTCGACAAAACCGCGACCACCACCACCGCCACCACCTCGCCGAACCCCTCAGGCGTCGGCGAGCCGGTCACCCTCACCGCCACCGTCACCCCTGTCGCGCCGGGCGCGGGCACCCCGACCGGCACGGTCATTTTCACCGTCGCCGGCAGCGGTGGCGGCACCTTCGCCGGCACGCTCGACGCCAACGGGGTGGCCAGCGTCACCGTCGACACCCTCGGCGTCGGCGACCACACCGTCACCGCCTCCTACGGCGGCGACGCGGACTTCACCGGCTCGAGTGACACCACCACCCACACCGTGGGCACGCTCACCAGCGCCACCACCGTGAGCCTTCACGGCGACGGTGGCGGCGGTGGCGCCGGGCACGGGGACCCCGACCGGCAGCGTCGGCTTCAGCGTCGACGGCGGAACCCCCGTCGTCGTCCCGCTGGACGGTTCCGGCCGCGCCATCCTGACCACCGACGCCCTGGGCGTCGGCAGTCACACCGTCTCGGCGGTGTACGGCGGTGACGCGGACTTCACCGGTTCTTCGGGCAGCGGCACCCAGACGGTGAACCAGGCGGCGACCACCACGACGGTCACCTCGTCCCCGGATCCGTCCACCTTCGGGCAGCCGGTCACGATCACGGCGACCGTGGCCGCCGTCCCGCCCGCCACCGGAACGCCGACCGGGACGGTGACCTTCACCGTGACCGGTACCGGCGGCGGCACCTTCACCACCCCGCTCAACGGCAGCGGTGTGGCGACCGTGGCCGTCAGCACGCTGGGCGCCGGCACCCACACCATCAACGCCGTCTACAGCGGCGACGGCAACTTCACCACCTCGACGGGCACCGACACCCAGGCGGTCGACCAGGCGACGACCACCACGACGGTGACTTCCTCGCCCGATCCGTCGTCCGCCGGGCAGCCGGTCACCGTCACGGCGACGGTCGCGGTGGTCGCGCCGGGCACCGGGACACCCACCGGCACGGTGTCGTTCACCATCAGCGGCACCGGCGGCGGCACCTTCACCGCCACCTTGAACGCGAGCGGTGTGGCCACCATGACGATCAGCACGCTGGAGGGTCGGGCAGGCGGTGACCATCGCGGCGACCGTGTCACCGGTTCCGCCCGCCGCCGCCACCCCGACCGGCACGGTGACGTTCGTGGTCCAGGGTCCCGGCGGCGGTACCTTCGTGGTCCCGCTCACCGGTGGTCAGGCCATCCTGACCATCAGCACCCTGGACAACAGCGACCACAACATCACCGCTACCTACAGCGGTGACTCCAACTACACGTCCTCCTCAGGCACGACCAAGCAGGTCGTCCGGAACTGATGCGGAGCCCGGCACCCGCTGCCCCACGCCGACCCGGCGCGGGGCAGCGGGCGTTTCGGCCGGACCGGTCACTCGTCCGAGTCGGGTTTGCCGGCCGCCCCCGCGTACGCCTGGGCCGGGGTTATCGCGATCCCAGCAACCGAGGGCATGAAACCGCAGATCTGGGCCTCAGGCCTCGCAGGTGCCGGCATGCAACAGCTCGAGGGGTGTCGCTCACTGTGGTTCCAGAACGTGCGGTGCTGCAGAGTCGCATCGGCTGCGCATCTGCAGCGTGTCCCGCAGTCCGGCCCTGGCCCGCGGTAAGCCGCCGGCCCTGGCCGGACGCGGGTGCACACAAGATGCCCCAGGTCCAGGCTGGAGCACGGGAACTGGATCCCTCATCGGCAGCCACGAACCATCAACTGGCCTATCGGAAGAGCGAGTTGCTGCGGGAATGACTTGACACCGCCTCGCTGCACCGCAAGTATATGCTTATGAAATCCATTTTCAATAGGAGCTAGTCGTGCGCGTTGCCTTCGTGGGCAAGGGCGGCAGCGGCAAGACGACCCTGTCCGCCCTGTTCTCCCGTCACCTGGCGCACTCGGGTGCGCCCGTCGTCGCGATCGACGGCGACATCAACCAGCACCTGGCGTACGCCCTCGGCCTCGGCGAGGACGAGCTCTTCGCCGCCCCGCCGCTCAGCGCGCGGTCCGGTGAGATCAAGGACTACCTGCGGGGCGACAACCCGCGGATCCCGTCCCGCGACGCTATGGTCAAGACGACCCCACCCGGCCGCGGCTCCCGGCTGCTGCGCCTGCTGGGCGAGGATGAGGTCCACTCCCGCCACGTCCAGCAGGTCGACGGTGTACCGCTCATGGTGACCGGGGCCTTCGACGAGAGCGATCTCGGCGTGGCCTGCTACCACTCCAAGCTCGGCGCGGTCGAGCTGTACCTCAACCACCTTGTGGACGACACCGGCGAGTACGTCGTCGTCGACATGACGGCCGGCGCCGACGCCTTCGCCTCCGGCCTGTTCACCCGCTTCGACCTGACGTTTCTGGTCGTCGAGCCGACCCGCAAGAGCGCCTCCGTCTACCGCCAGTACCGCGATCACGCGGCCGAGTTCGGCGTTCCGGTAGCCGTCGTCGGCAACAAGGTCACCGGCGAGGACGACCTGCTCTTCCTCAAGGAGCACGTGGGCGACGACCTGCTCGCCCACTGCGTGCACTCCACGTACGTGCGCGCCCAGGAACAGGGCCGCCCGCAGGGCGAGCTGGAACAGCACAACGCCCGCACGCTGGAGCGGCTGCGCGAGGCCGTGGACGCCCGCCCCAAGGACTGGGTCGCCTTCCAGCAGCGCGCCGTCGAGTTCCACCTGCGCAACGCCATCGCCTGGGCGAACGAGGCCACCGGCCAGGACCTCGCCGCCCAGGTCGACTCCGACTTCCAGCACGGCCCCACGGCACTGGCCGCCCTCGCCTGACCCCGCCCGCCTCAACGACACAACGACAGAACAGGACAGCCCTTCATGTCACTCGACGTCTCCCCGCAGCTGCTCGCCGAAGCCGAGAACGGCGAGGTGCGGGAGCAGGACTTCGTGGAAACGGTCCGCGCGTCCCTGCCCTACGCCTACGGCCTCGTCGCCCGCTTGGCCGCCGAACTGGGCTCCAGCACCGCGGAGTACACGGAGATGCCGTCAGGCGTCGTTCTCCCGGGCAGGGGTGACGATCTCGTCGACAAGCCAGCGGGCGGCGTTGTCCGGATAGGGGCGTGGCAGCGCGAGCACGACGTGCCGGATGCCGGCGGCGGCGAGTGCGCGGACGTGGGCGCGGGTGGTGGCGGGGTCGGCGTAGTCGACGACGATCTGTGCGGAGCGGGTGATCTCGGCGGGGTCGCGGCCGATCGCGGCGCATTGCGCGTTCAGGACGCGGGCGCGCTCGGCGATCCAATCGGTGCTGTTGTGGGGAGGGCCGGGGACGTTCCAGATGTCGGCGTGTTCGGCGATGATGCGCAGCGTGCGGTCGCCCCAGCCGCCGAGCAGTAGCGGTGGGCCGCCGGGCCGGACCGAGCCTGGGCCGTTGCGGATGCCACGCAGGGTGGTGAAGGGGCCTTCATGGTCGAAGACCTCCTCGGTCCACATGCGGCGCAGGATGGTGATCGTTTCGGTGAGGCGGGCCAGGCCCTCGCCGGGACTGGGGAGCGGGAGGCCGTAGGCGGCGTACTCGGAGACGGCCGGATTCGGGCCGTCGGGCTGTCGGGTGCCGCCGACGCCTAGGCCCATGATCAGGCGCCCTTTGGAGATCACGTCCACGGTGGTGGCGATCTTTCCCAGGTGGGCGGGGGCGCGCAGCCTGTTGCTGGTGACGAGCAGGCCGAGGCGGAGCCGAGTGGTGCGAGCGGCCAGCGCGGCCAGCAGCGTCCAGCCCTCCAGGACGGCGCCGCCGGGCGGTCCGGCCAGCGGCATCAGGTGGTCCCACAGCCATGCGTCGTCGAGTTCGGGCAGCTCGTCGGCCTCCTCCCAGACGCGGAGTATCTCGTCGTAGGCCAGGTGCATGGGTGTCGTCTTGACGCCGAAGCGGAGCGTGCGCTGGGGTGCATCAATAGGCATAGCCGTCACCATAGATGATCGTCAGCTCTACTGACCATCAGTCAGTTGTAAGATGCCGGAATGGCGGAGAATGACGAAGGCGGCGCCGCGGTCGAGGAGCTGCTCGGCACGCGGCTGGGCTACCTGCTCAAGCACACGCAGCTGCGGCTGGCCGAACGGGCCGGGCCCGCACTGGCCCCGTTCGGGCTGGACGCACGGGAGTTGGCGGTGCTGGCGGTGCTGACGGCGGGCCGCCCGCTGTCGCAGCTGGAGGCCGCGCGGCGGCTGGGCGTGGACCGCACGACGATGGTCGGGCTCGTCGACGCGCTGGAGAGCCAGGGGTTGGTCGAGCGGCGCCGCAGCGAGGAGGACCGCCGCCGCAACGTCGTCGAGTTGACGGAGCGGGGCAGGCGGGTGCGGGCCGATGCGGAGGAAGCCCGCGAGGCGGCGGAACGCGAGTTCCTCGCCCCGCTCGGCGAGAAGGACGCGGCGCGGCTTGTGAAAGCGCTGCGGATGCTGATCAGAACTCCGAGCAGGCCCTGAAGGCTCTCATTCGATCGGAATGTCTCGGCGGAGATCGCGGGGCTGTACGAGAGCCACGGCGCGCTCGGTTCTGGCGGGCCATGATGCCCGGCGTCGAGACGGGCACGTACGGGGCGGTGGAGGACCTGCCCGCAACCGGGTCAACCTGAACAAGGTGATCACGCCCCGGCCGGAGGAAAGCTCGCAGCCGGAATCGCGATCTCGATGTCTCCATGAGAGCGCGTCTGCCTGCCGCGGAACAAGTCCAGCGCCCAGCCCGCGGCCACGTACCAGGGCGTGCTGATCCCGGCCAGCTGCTGCGCGACCTCACTCGGGGTCCAGCAGAACGACCACCTGGCAGGGAGGGCCTCGATCTCGTCGGGTGACAGCTCGACGCCCCCGCTGGGTAGTTGCTCGCTCACCGCAGGGAATCTATCAGCGGAGTCGAAGGTCCCGGGCCCTGGAGTCGTACGCCACTGGCGATCACACAAAGTCACCAGTCGATTGGACACCTCGACGAACTCGCGACAGTTGAATACGCGAGCCCACGAGTATCGACCCCCTAGACCCACGCGAGTTCACAGCTAAGCCGAGAAATCAATTCAGCAGCGCCAGCCAGGTGTTGGGTCCGACGATGCCGTCAGGTGTGAGCTGGTTGTGGGTCTGGAAGGCGATCACGGCGTCGTGGGTTGCCGTGCCGAAGGCGCCGTCGACCGACAACGATGCGCCGCGGGCGTTCAGTTCGGCCTGCACCGCCTTGACGGCCGCGTTGTGGTCACCCTCCTTGACGGTGGCGACGAGGGCCTGCCAGGTCTTGGGTCCGACGATCCCGTCGGCGGTGAGCTGGTTGTGGGTCTGGAAGGCGATCACGGCGTCGTGGGTCGCCGTGCCGAAGGCGCCGTCCACCGACAGCGCGGCACCGTGGTAGTCGAGGAGGTACTGAACGGTGGTCACCTGGCGGCCGCTGTAGCCCTGCTGGACGACCGGCCATGCCCCGGCCGGTGGCGGGGGCGGCGGCTGGTAGGTGCCGTTGGCGGCGAATTCCCGAAGGTCCTGCTGCGCGCCGTTGAACAGGTCCTGGTCCCCGGGAAAGGTTCCGGAGTCGGACGTCTGCCAGACGGCGTAGGTGGACCAGCCGTTGGGCAGGGGATGAGCGGTGCCAGTGTAACTCCCGATCCAGAGCAGGTTGGTGGCACCGAACGCGGGGGAGTTGCCGGTGCACTGCGACCACCACGACATGTTGGTGTTGATCACCGGGTGACGGCCGGTGCGGCTCAGGTACTCGTCGTCGAACGAGGTTATCCAGTCGACCATCGCGGCCGGCCCGAGCCCGTAGCAGGTGGGCAGGTTCGGGGAGGGCTCGATGTCCAGGACACCGGGCAGGGTCTTGCCGTCGGGCTGCCAGGCCTCGCCGTGGTCGATGAAGTAGTCGGCCTGCGTGCTGCCCGAGGACTTGTCCGGCCTGGCGAAATGGTAGGCACCGCGGATCAGGCCGGCTGCCGCTGACCCGTCGTACTGCTGACGGAATTGGGAGCTGATGTACGAGATACCCTCGGTCGCCTTGATGTAGGCGAAGGAGGCCCCGTCGGCGGCCACCGAGGACCAGTCCACGTTTTCCTGGTAGCCACTGACGTCGAGCCCTCGCACGGCGGCATCCGCGGCCGCCTGACGCGGCAGCGTTCCGTGGGCCCGGCCGATGCCGCTCGAGCCCCGGTCGGAGCTGTTGACACCGTTGTGTGCCCGGGGCGTGCCCAGCGCGGCCGACGCCGGGGCCGGGACCGCCAGCAGGGCGGCGGTCGCGATCACCGCGGTCAGTGCGCCGAACACCGCCGCGTGCAGGCGGCGTTCACCACGGGGAGCAGTCGTTCGGGACGATTGCGGAGCTCTCAGGTCATGGGCCATCCGTGAATGTCCTTTCGGTCGTCGGCCCGTCTCGGCGGTGGTCGTGCCACCGCGGAGCCGCGGCGGGCATACGGCCGGGAGGCCGTATGCCCGCGCCTGCTTGCTAGGCATGTTCCGGTGGCACCCCCGTCGCCGCCGGTCACGGAACAGGGTTCTGGATGGGCTCGTTGTTGCGCACCCGTCAACCGCCCCTGAAACAAACGTTCCTACGGCCGGCTACGGTCCCCGAACGGCTGGAACGTGCCGTTCGGGGATGCGGCCGACATGGGGCGGTGCGAGGGTTGTGCCGCACTGCTCATGCACTGTTCGCGCTGACCAAGGGGGATGTGATGGGACGCCGTGAGAGCCCGTTGGACCCGGCAGCCGGGCCGGTTCAGCGGTTCGCGTTCGAGCTGCGCAAGTTGCGCCGGAAGGCGGGAGGTCCGACGTACCGGGTCATGGCGCAGAGCACGGACTACTCGGTGGCAACGTTGTCGAGGGCGGCTGCGGGTGATCAACTGCCGTCCCTGGCAGTGACGCTGGCCTATGTGCGGGCATGCGGCGCAGACCCTGAGGAGTGGGAGCAGCGCTGGCGTGCGACGGCTCAGGAGGCGGCCGCCGAGGGTGAGGACGTCGACGATACGGACGCCCCTTACCGGGGACTGGCCCGGTTCGAGCCCGACGACTGGGACCTGTTCTTCGGGCGCGACCAGCTCGTGGCTGAACTCGTCGAGCGCGTGCGCACCTGTCGCATGGTCGTGGTGGTGGGCGCGTCCGGCAGCGGCAAGTCCTCCCTGCTGCGCGCGGGACTCATCCCCGCCCTCCGCGCCGGTGGCTCACCGGGGTGCCGCCTGGCGGCCATCAGGATCCTCACCCCGGGACCACGCCCGTTGTCCACGCACGTCGACGCGATGACGGCAAGCCAGGAACCCGGTGACATGGTCCTCGTGGTCGACCAGTTCGAGGAGATGTTCACCCTCTGTGCGGATCCGGCTGAGCGTGCGGCCTTTCTCGACCAGCTGGTGACCGCGGTGGAACCGGAGAGCAGGCTGCGGGTAGTGCTCGCGGTGCGGGCGGACTTCTTCGGCCGCTGCGCCGAGCACCGGCCCCTCGCCGCGGCGATCAGGGATGCCACCCTCGTCCTCGGTCCCATGGGCCCCGCCGAACTACGCGAAGCGATCGTCAAGCCCGCCGCAGCCGCAGGACTGATCGTCGAGCGCACTCTGACCGCGAAGATCGTCGAGGACGTCGTCGACGAACCCGGCGGGCTGCCGTTGATGTCCCATGCCCTGCTGGAAACCTGGCGCCGTCGCAAAGGCCGTACCCTCGCGCTGGCCGCCTACCAGGCAGTGGGCGGTGTCCATGGCGCCCTGAACCGCACCGCCGAAGAGCTGTACACCCGGCTTCCCCAGGAACAGGCCGAGGCCGCGCGGCGCATCCTGCTACGGCTGATCACACCGGGTGAAGGAACCCAGGACACCAGTCGCCCCGCCGACCGCGCCGAGCTACAGGCGCACGGCTCCACCGACCGGCCCGGCGACACGGCCTCCGTACTGGAACTACTCGCGCGCGCACGGCTGATCACCCTCGACGGCGAAACGGTGCACCTGGCCCACGAAGCGTTGATCACCGCGTGGCCGCGGCTGCAGGCCTGGATCGACAGCGCTCGCGACCGCCTGCGCGTCCACCGCCAGATCACCGAGGCCGCTCGCGCCTGGAACGCACTCGACCGGGATCCCGGGGCCCTGTACCGCGGCACCCGACTCGCCACAGCCGAGGAGTGCTTCACCGGGCATCGCGAGGAACTCGCCCCGGTCGAGTGTGCGTTCCTCGCCACCAGCGTCGCCGCCCGGGAGCAGGAGCAGCGGGCGGCAGCCCGCACGGCCCGGCGCTTCCGCGTACTGCTGGCCGCGGTGACCGCACTGCTGCTGCTCGCATCGACGGCCGCCGTCGTCGCCTTCCAGCAGCGCACGTTGGTCCGCGCCGGCCGCGACCGGGCGGTGGCCGAGCAGATGGTGGCCCGGGCGGGTCAGCTCAGCGCGACCGACCCGTCCCTGGCCGCACGGATGTACGTGACGGCACACCGGCTCCGGTCGGACCCCGAAGCCGCCGCGGGGCTCCTGGACAGCCAGAACCTCGCACTGTCCTCCGTACTGACCGGGCATACCCAGGCGGTGTACGCGGTGGCGTTCTCCCCGGACGGACGCACCCTCGCGACCGGGGCCGGTGACGACACCATCCGGCTCTGGAACCTGGCCGACCCCGCGCACCCCGTCCCGCTGGGCAGACCGCTGACCGGGCACACAAACTGGGTGTACTGGCTGCAGTTCTCTCCGGACGGCCACACCCTGGCCAGTGCGAGCCGGGACGGTACGGCACGGCTGTGGGACGTCCGGGACCTGCTGCACCCGAAGGCCCTCGGGAGACCGCTGACCGGGCACAGCGACTACGTCTTCTCCGTCTCGTTCAGTCGCGACGGCCGCACGCTGGCCACCGCCGGCCACGACCACACGGTACGGCTGTGGGACGTTTCCGACCCGGCCCACGCCAAGGCCCTGGGCCACCCGCTCACCGGGGCGAGCGACTCCGTCGCCTCGGCCGCTTTCAGTCCGGACGGCCGCACGGTGGCGGCACCCAGCCACGATCGCAAGATCCGCCTGTGGAACGTCACCGACCGGACGGATCCGAAGCTGTGGCGAAAGCCGCTGAACAACCCGGACGTCGTCTACGCGGTCGCCTTCCGACGGGACAGCCGGCTGATGGCCAGTGTGGGCAACGACCGCAAGGTGCGGCTGTGGGACGTTTCCGACCCGGCCCACGCCAAGGCCCTGGGCCGACCGCTGACCGGCCACAGCGACACCCTGCTCGCGGTGGCGTTCTCCCCGGACGGCCGGACACTGGCGACCGGTGGAGCGGACCACACCATCCGGCTCTGGGATGTCTCCGACCCTTCGCATCCGGCCGCACTCGGACAGCCGTTGATCGGTCACGCCGGATTCGTCAACTGGCTCGCGTTCAGCCCTGACGGCCGATCGCTGGCCAGTGCGAGTGACGACCACACCGTACGGTTGTGGCATCTGCCGCTAACCCTTCTCACCGGCCACATCGGTGCCGTCACCAGCGTCGCGTTCACCCCCGACGGCCGCAGCATGGCCGGCTCGGGCAACGGGACGGTAAGGCTGTGGGACGTCCGCGATCCGGGACACGGCAGGCAGCTGAGCGAGTTACCGGGCGAGCGCTCCGCCACCCGGGTCGTGTTCCACCCGCGGGGTCGCTTGCTGGCGAGCGCTGACAGTGACGGCACCGTGCGGCTGTGGGACGTCTCCGACCCGCGACGCCCCCGGCATGTCGGCACGGTCCGTACCGGCGGCGCCGACCAGAGTGACGTGCTGGCCTTCACGCCCGGCGGGCGCGTACTGATCACCGGCGGCCCGGAGTACAGCCTGCGACTGTGGAACGTCACCGATCCCACCCGCCCCGCCGCCCTCGGCGACCCGCTGACCGGGCACATCAGCTTTGTCCACTGGGCGGGTGTCAGCCCGGACGGCCGCACCCTGGCCAGCACCAGCGAGGACGACAAGGTCCGGCGATGGGACATCCGCGATCCGGTACATCCCCGAGCCCTGCCGGACCTCCGCACGGGCGACACCGGCGGCACCCGGTGGGGCGCGTTCAGCCCCGACGGACGGCTGTTCGCCACCGCCGGCGTCGGCCACGACGTGCGCATGTGGAACGTCTCGGTCCCCGCGCACGCCACGGCCCTCGGCCGAGCACTGACCGGCCACACGGGCGAGGTGACCTGGGTGGCCTTCACTCCGGACGGCCGTACGCTGGCCGCCGCCGGCGACCGGAGCGTCCTGCTGTGGAACGTCACCGACCCGGCCCGTCCGGTTCCATGGGGCAAGGGACTCACCGCCGGCCACACCGGCACGATCGACACGGCCGCCTACCGCCCTGACGGGCAGATGCTCGCCACAGCGGGATCGGACGGCGCGATCGAGTTCACCTCCCTCGGACTCGACCAGGTGATCCGCCGGATCTGCGCGAGCACCGCCGGTCTGCTCACCCCGGCGCAATGGCCGGACTACATACCGGAACGGTCCTATACCCCGGCGTGCCGCGACTGAGGAGGCGTCCCGCGCATCAGCGCCGGCCCGGCTCCGCGCCGCTCAAGCGTCGCAACCGGTCGCTCCACACGGGCACCAGCCCCGGAGGTTTGTTGCACACGGCGGCACCGGGGTGCGCAACAACGGACTCCCGCGGAAGTCTTGAGCACGGCCGGCGCCCCGTCATACGGACGCGGGCCGCATCCGCCGGACGTACGACAAAGGAGAAGTCCTGTGGCTTTACACATCAAGCGGGCCAGACTGGCCGCATGCGCAGTCGGCACGTTGACCGCCGTCACCCTCGCGCTGAGCGCCTCACCGGCCTCCGCAAGCGGCACCTACAGCGGTCTCGCCTACGTCTACGGCGCCGGAGCCTTCGGGAACGACTGGGATGACGAAGGCGTCCTGTCGACCGGCGCGAACACCTCCTCGAATGCCACCTGCCTGTGGCAGAAGATCCTGTGGGCGGACGGCAGCCTCACCTCCTCCTCCGACATCGACGGCGTCTTCGGTACGAAGACCAAGGCCGCGACCAAGGATTGGCAGAGCGACTGGGACGCCAGTCCTGACGGAGCGGTCGGCAAGGAGACCTTCGGCAAGGCCGGCGAATGGCTGCGGGACACGGACGGCGACGGAGCGGTGGACACCTACATCGGCTCCGCCCACTCGATCAGCGTCAGCCGCGACGACCAGGGCCGTTATCACTTCTACGACGGCGGCGGCAACGGACGCATCGCCGGCTACGACTACCTGACCTGCGGCTGATGCCCGCAGGCATCGGCGAACCCACGCGATGCCTGGTCGCCAACGCGCCCACCTGCTACTAGTGGACGCGGTCGGCCGCGCTGACGCCTCGATCCCGATCGTCTGCTCACGCCGGCCTGGAAGGTGCACCACCGTGCCGAGGATCCGGTCCAGGGGGAAGTAGCCCACCTGGCGGGAGTCGATGCTCGCGCCGGGGTTGTCACCCAGGAGCACCAGCCGCCCGGGCGGTACGCGAGTCTCGGGGGCTGCCGCGAGGGCCGGCACTGTGGTCCGCGGCACCGGGTCGCCGGGGACCGCGACGATGCGCTTGATGATCCAGTGACGGCCGCGGGCGGCTTGGGGGGAGGCACCCGGCGGGAGCGGCGGAAGGCGCCGGCCGCCGTCCGGGCAGCTGCGTTCCAGGACCACCACGCGCCCTGGCGCCAGTCGGCCCGGACGGCTCACCAGGACCCGGTCGCCGTCGACGTAGCCGGGTTCCATGCTGCGTCCCCGGACCGTCACCGCCGTCAGCCGCTGCCGCAGCAGTACCACGGCACCGGCCGCGCAGACCCCCGCGGCGGCGCCCGGCACGACCGCGCGGGCCCACAGGGCGAGGACGGGTGTGGGCGCGTCCGGTCCGGGTCCGCTCATCAGCATCCTCCCGCGACGGTGTGCGTCCCGGCGGCGTCCTCGTAGCCACGGGCTTGCAGGGCGAAGAGCCGGGCGTACTCGCCGCCCAGCGCCATCAGACTCCGATGGTCGCCGTGCTCGGTGATGCGGCCGCCGGACAGTACGACGATGCTGTCGGCCTCGCGCACCGCTCCCAGTCGGTGGGAGATCAGCACACTTGTCCGCCCCCGCCGGTGACGCCCCAGCGCCGCGTGGATCTCGTGCTCCGCCGCCGCGTCGAGCCCGGCGGCCGGTTCGTCCAGGATCATCAGGTCGCTGCGGTCGCGCAGGAACGCCCGGGCGAGCGCGAGCCGCTGCCACTGCCCACCGGACAGCTCCACTCCGGATGGGGCGTCACCACCGCCCGGAAACGTACGCGACAGGAGCGTGCCGTAGCCATCGGGGAGGGCTGCGACGGCCGGGTGGATGCCGGCCCGCTGCGCCGCGCCCTGGAGGCGCTCCGGGTCCTCAAGGGCGGTGAGGTCGCCCATGGCGATGTTCTCGGCGGCTGTCAGGTCGTAGTGCATGAAGTCCTGGAACACCGCGCCGATGCGAGCGCGCAGGCGCACGGGGTCGAGGTCGCGGAGATCCACGCCGTCCCACAGGATCGCGCCACGCGTCGGGTCGTAGAACCGGCACAGGAGCTTCACCAGCGTGGACTTCCCGGCCCCGTTCAGACCGACCAGAGCCAGGGAGGCACCGTACGGTAGGTGCAGGGTGATGCCTCGCAGTACCCACGGGTGGCCGTCCGCGTAGCGGAACCACACGTCGCGGAACTCCACACCGTGCCGCAGCGGTCCGGGGTCGGCTGCCTCACGGCGCACCGGCAGGTCGGGGCTGGCGCCGGTCACCCCTCCGTAGTGCCCGAGCATCAGCAGCGCCTGGTGGGCGCGGGCGAACTCGCCGGCCGTCGAGGCCAGCGCCGACTGCACCCCCGCGAGGGCGGCGACGAAGACCGCGACGTCCCCGACCGTCAGCGTCCCTGCGTGGGCGACGTGTAACGCCCAGACGAGCCCGGCACCGGAGACGGCCGCGGCCAGCAGGCCGAGCACGGTCTGCACACGGACCTCACGCACGTCTACCGCCCGGCGCAGGCGGTTGGCCGTGTGCCGCTCGGCGAGCATCCGGGCACGCAGAAACGCCCCTGTGCCGAACAGCCGGACCTCTTTGGCGGCTTCCACGGTGCCCAGCAGTTCGCTGTAGAAGGCTTCGCGCCGCTCTGCGGGGCCGATGTCCCAGAACATGCGGGCCCGGCGGCGCGAGAGGGCCACCTCGGCCAGCAGTACGGGCACGCCCGAGAACAGCACCAGGGCCGCCATGAGAGGGCTGACCACGAGCAGTGTGCCCAGGAAGCCGGTCACGGTGACCGCGGACTGCGCGATGCCCAGGAGGCCGTCCACGGCCTGGTTCGGAGACATCCGCCCGGCCTGTTGGGCCAGGCGGAGCCGGTCGAGGAACTCCGGGTCCTCGAAACGGCCGAGGCCGACGAAGCCGGCCACCGCCTCGAACAGCCGGTCCTGAGAGCGCAGACCGACGGCTCGTTCAAGTTCGGCCCGCAGGTACGTGGTCAACTGGGGCAGGACGCCCGCGACCACTCCGACGGCGGCCAGGCAGCAGCCGAGGTACGCCAGCTCACCCGCCGGGGCTCCGCGCACCAGGCCGTCCATGAGCCGCTTGGTCAGCCAGGCGGCCCCGACCGGGAGGGCCCCGCCGGTCAGGACCAGCGCGGCGTACGACGGCAGGACGCCGGGGGCGGCTTCGCGGGCCAGTGTGAGCGCCAGTACCAGGTGACGCGGGGCGCTCCGGCGGGTCCGAGTCATGCCGTGGCCACGGCCGGACGGTCCAGCCGCACGTCGTTGGCGGTGACGACCGTCCCGCCCGCGCCGTCGGGGGCGACTTTCAGCACGGCGGGAAAGGCCTTGACCTGGAAGGCGGTCGCCAGGTCGCCGTCGGACCGTTCGGAGACGACCAGGGCGACGGGGCGGAGACGCTCGATGAAGGACGCGGACTCCTCCGGGTTCCCGACCAGGGTCACCAGGACGCGGTCGCGAGGAAAGCGGCCGCCGCTCACGTGCTCGACGAAGCGCGGCAGTTTGTCCCGGCAGGGGCCGCAGGTGGGCGAGAAGAACGCCACGAGGGTCTCGTCCGTCACCCGTTGCGTCACTCGCTCACCGTCGACGGTGACAGCGTCGAACTCCCCGACACTCGCACCGACGTTGATGGTGTAGGTGTCCACGGCGGTACCGCTGGCCGCCAGCATCTCGGTGTGCTCACGCAGCCGCTTGACGACGCCCAGGGTGAGAATCAGGTCAAGTGCGCACAGGGCCCCGACGAGGACCAGGACCGGGATCAGGACGGACATGCCGTTTCTCCTCTTGGCGTGAAGACGGCCGCGCCGCGCTGCCGGAGCCGCTGGGAACGGGGCGGAACAGGGTGCTCAGGTCGTCCAAGCGGGTGATGAGAGCGCCGGCGGTGAGGCCCACGACGGCCGGCACGACGACGCCGGCCGGGGAGGGGGCGGGCCGGGCGGCGGCGGAGCACACCGCTCCGAGGACGGCCGCGCCTGCGAGCAGGATGTTGCGGACGATGTGCGGGGAGCCTAGGGGAGTCACGGAGGACCCGAAGCAACGGCACGGCACGGTGGTGCCTAGTGCCGCATCAGGCAATGTTTGCCCTGTCGACGACCGCGCGTAGGCGCCGGTCGTCGGCGTGGCGGTTCCGCCAGATGATGTAGCGGCGGAT